>DATMMM010000272.1:0-2628 GCA_035569735.1 Allostellaceae bacterium
GGTCGCCCAGTCGAGCAGCTCGACCGTATGCACCACCGGCACGCCGCTGCCGCGCTGAAGCTGGGTGATGCAGCCGATATTGCCGCTGGCAATCAAGTCCGGTTTCACGTTCGCGATGTTTTTCAGCTTCCGCTCGCGCAATTGGCCGGCGAGCTCAGGTTGAAGCAGATTGTAGGTGCCGGCAGAGCCGCAGCAGATATGGCCTTCCGGAACTTCGAGCACGGTGAAGCCTGCCTGAGACAGCAGCGCACGCGGCTCGTTACCAACCTGCTGGCCGTGCTCAAGCGAGCAGGCGGAATGATAGGCAACGCGGAGGCTCGTCCAGGCAAGCGGCGGCAGTAGTCCGAGCTCATAAACGAATTCGCAAATGTCCTTGGCAAGCCGCGACATGTCGGTGGCGCGCTCGGCATAGCCGCGGTCGCGCGCGAGCAGATGGCCGTAATCTTTGACCATGGTGCCGCAGCCGGAGGCGGTGGTGAGGATGGCGTCGAGCTTGCCTTCGCGGAGCGCGCTCGACCAGGCATCGACATTGCGCCGCGCCGCCTTGTGCGCCTCGTCCTCGCGGCCAAGATGGTGCTGCAGCGCGCCGCAGCAGGCTTCGTCGCTCGGCATCACCACCTCGACGCCGTGCCGCCTGAGCAGCCTGATCGCGGCGCGGGTGATGGAAGGCGCAAGCACCTCCTGCACGCAGCCGAGCAGCAGCGCCACGCGCTTGACCGGCGGCTGGACGGGGCGAATCACCGTCTTGCGCTTGCGGAGCTTGAAATGCGGCAGGCCTTTAGGCGTGAGCGCGAGCGCCGCCGCGCCGGTCTTCATGCCAAGCTTCGCAATGAGCCCGCGAAACGGGCGCGCGAGCCAGCCGAACAACAGCGCCACGCGAAAGCGTCTAGGATTGGGCAGCACCTTGGCGAGCAGCCAGCGCGTCGTGCGCTCTCCCGGCGAGCGTCCCTTATGCTCGATGCGGACCCGCGCAAGATCGACGAGATGCATGTAGTCCACCCCGCTCGGGCAGGTGGTCATGCAGGAGAGGCAGGAGAGGCAGCGGTCGATATGATAGGTGATCGGCGGCGTGATGGCGCCCTGCTCGAACATCTCCTTAATCAGGTAAATGCGGCCGCGCGGCGAATCGCGCTCATCGCCGAGCAGCACATAGGTCGGGCAGGTGGCGGTGCAGAAGCCGCAATGAACGCAGCGCCGGAGCATGGCGTCGGCGCGGGCGATGGTCGGGTCCTGAAGCTGCTCGTGTGAGAAATTCGTGTGCATGATGCGCGCCTAGACTCCGGGATACATGCGGCCAGGATTGAGAATGCCGGCTGGATCGAAGGCAGCCTTCAGCCGCGCGGTCAAGGCCGCGAGCGGCGGATCGAGGGGCTGGAACACTTCGACGCTCGCTCTTGTCGCGCGATCGGCGCGGATCAGCGTGGCGTGGCCGCCATATTCGGCGATGGCGCGGCGGATCTCGACCGTGCCGGCGTCGGAGGTGGGCGGCGTCTCGAGCCAGATCAGCCCGCCGGACCAATCATAGGCCACGCGGATGTCGAGCGTGCGGGCGATGATGGCGACGAGCCGCGCGGCGCGGGAGGGAGTCGTGGAGATACGCCAGAGCGGGCGGTCGGAGCCGGCAAACATACGCAAGGTCCTGATCTCCTCCCAAAAGGCGCGGCTCCGCGCCGTGTCGAGCTCGACCGCCGGCGAATAGGCGGCGAGCCGGTCTTTGAGCCGGCCGATGCGATAACGCGCGGCGAGCGGAAAATTCTCGACCCTGATGGCGGTGACCGCGGCGTTCGCTCTCGCGACGTCCTGGTCGGAGAGCTTCGCGGCGAGCGGAGCTTGCAGATGCACGGTGCCGGAGACTTCGAACGGCGTGCCGAGGCAAAGCGTCATCACATCGACGGCGGTCTGGTCGGGCAAGCCGAAGCAGAGCAGCGTGCGCGTCTCCGCCGCGACGGGGAGCACCTTCATGGTAACCTCGGTCATCACCGCAAGCGTTCCCCAGGAGCCGGCCACCGCCTTGCAGAGATCGTAGCCGGTGACGTTCTTCATCACGCGACCGCCGGACTTGAATGGCTCGCCCCAGCCGTTGACGCAAGTAACCCCAAGCAGATGATCGCGCGCGGCGCCCGACTGGATGCGGCGGCTGCCGGAGAGGTTGGTTGCGAACACGCCGCCGATCGAGGATTGCCCGGTATGCGTTCCAAGCGCAGGTCCAAGATCGATCGGCTCGAAGGCGAGCTGCTGGCCATGCTCGGCGAGTATGTTGCGAATGTCGTCGAGTGGCGTGCCGGCGGCCGCCGACAGCACGAGCTCATTCGGCTCGTAAAGCGAGATGCCGAAGAGATGCTCGGTGCTGATTACTGAGCCTGACTGAATGTAGCGCCCCAGCTCGTATTTGGAGCCGCGCCCCCTAACCTCGAGCGGGATCTTGGCGTGCGCGGCTTCAGCCACGAGATCGGAAATCTCGCGCAGCGTCGCCGGCGCATGGAAGCCGAGGCGCAGGTTCCCGGTCACTGGCGCTCTCGCCCTTCCAGCGGAAAGACCTTGGCCGGGTTGAGCAGCCAGTCAGGGTCGAACACGGTCTTCACCCGCATCTGCTGAGCGAGGTCGGCGGCGGTGAACTGCACGCGCATC
>DATMMM010000273.1:0-6449 GCA_035569735.1 Allostellaceae bacterium
CGTGGGCTTCGTCGCCAACGCCACCGCGGCGACCGCGGGTTTCTTCGGCAACGACAAGGGTCGGGGCACCATGCCCCACGCGCTCGTGGGCTATGCGGGCTCCACGGTGCGCGCCGCCGAGATGTTCCGCGAGACTTTCCCGCACGAGCCCATGACCGTGCTGGTGGATTACTTCGGCCAGGAGATCACGGATTCGCTGGCGGTCTGCGCGCGGTTTCCCGAGCTCGCCGCGGCGGGCGAGCTGTCGCTGCGCCTCGACACCCACGGCGGCCGTTACATCGAGGGACTCGACCTCGCGCGCTCCTACGACGTGCTCGAGCGCCAGACGCCCAAGGCGATCCGCGGCTACCGCACCGAGATGGAGCTGCGCTATCTCGTCGGCACCGGCGTCAGCGCAGCGGCGGTCTGGCACCTGCGCCGCAGCCTCGACGACGCCGGGTACCCCAAGGTGAAGATCGTCGCGAGCTCCGGCTTCACGCCCGCGAAGTGCCGCATGATGGCGGTGGCCGAGGCGCCGATCGACGTGGTCGGCACCGGCTCCTACCTGCCGGAGCTCTGGAGCGAGACCTACGCGACGGCCGACATCGTCGCCTACGCCGGCAAGCCGCTCGTCAAAGTCGGCCGCGAATTCCTGCTGCGGAAGCGCAAGGACGGCGCGGCAGAGTAGGTCCTTCGAGCGGGATGGATGGGAATTGTGCGTCCTTCGACACACTCGCTCGCGCGAGTGCGCTCAGGATGAGGCCATTTTCCATATGCCGTTCACAAACTTGTCCTCACCCTGAGCGCACGCCGCAGGCGTGTGTCGAAGGGCGCACCGTCGAGCTGCAGCGCCGGTGACATTTTGAGCCTCCCCGTGGCACGGGGAATTTACTTGCCCTCGGCGGATTCCAGGCCAATGCTGGCCTATCCCGTTCGCATCGGGCGGCCTTTTGGGAGGCGCGCCCGGAGCGGCCGGGCTGAACCCGCAAGCACCTGATGAGTGTGACGTGAATCGCGCCGGTCGCCGGCGGGCCTCGCGAGCACCTTGCTGCAAAACAATCACAACCGCGAGCAAGGGAGGATTCAAATGGCCGTTTCCGCGACCGCGACGCGTGACCTTCCCTGGTGGAAGGAGCCGACCAAGGATCACTGGCTTGCCTGGGTGGCGGCCTGGCTCGGCTGGACCCTCGACGCCTTCGACTTCACGATCTTCCTGCTGATCATGGTGCCGATCGCCGAAAGCTTCGGCGTGCCCCTGGTCGCCGTCACCGCCGTCTTCACCGTGACGCTCTGGCTCAGGCTCGTGGGCGCGGTGGGCTCGGGCTGGCTTGCCGACCGCATCGGCCGCAAGAAGCCGCTGATGATCTCGATCCTCTGGTACTCCTTCGCCAATTTCGCGGCCGGCCTCGCGCCGAGTTTCTGGCTCCTGTTCCTGTTCCGCGCGCTCCTCGGCATCGGCATGGGCGCGGAGTGGCCGGCGGGCGCGGCACTCGCGATGGAGTCCTGGCCTGCCCGCTCGCGCGGCTTCATGAGCGGCATGCTGCAGGGCTCCTGGAGCCTCGGTTTCCTGCTCTCGAGCGTCGCCTACGGCCTGCTCTACGACAAGATCGGCTGGCGCGGCCTGTTGATCCTCGGCGTGCTGCCGGCCTTGGCGGTGGTCTGGATCCGCGCCTATGTGAAGGAGCCGGAGGTCTGGATCGAGAACCGCCGGCTGCAACGCGAGCAGAAGCAAGAAATGCGCGCGCCGCTCCTCAGCATCTTCCGCCTGAAGATGCTGCCGAACACGCTGACGGCCTGCCTTTGGATGGCGAGCAGCTTCGTCGTCTATTACTCGGTCTACGGCATGTTCGCGACGCATCTGCAGAAGGACCTGCATCTCGACGCCGCCATGACCGCGATGCCGATCGCGTTTGCGAACCTGGTGGCGTTCTTCGCCAGCTGCTTCTGGGGCTACATCGCGGACCAGTACGGCCGGCGCTGGGCAATGATCATTCCGGCGGCGATCGGGCTTTTCATCACGCCCTTCTACCTGTTCTCAGAGTCCTACGCGCTCACCGTCGGCGCCTACATTCTCCAGGGCGCGTTCCTGGGCGCGATCTATGGGCAGAATCCGAGCTACCTCTCCGAGCGCTTCCCGACCGAGGTGCGCGCCACCGCCTCGGGCTTCTGCTACCACCAGGGCGCGATCTGGGCAGGCTTCACCGCACCGGTGCTGGCCTCGCTCGCCGCCGGCCAACCCTTGGGGTTCGCGGTCCCCATGCTGATCTCCACCTGCGGCGCCGCGCTCGTCTTCGTGCTGGCGCTGCTGATCGGCCCGGAGACCAAGGGCAAGGTGCTGGTGCCGCAATTGACGCTGGCGGCGGGAGATTGACCGTTCGGCTGGATCAACTGGGTGCGTCCTTCGACACACTCGCTTGCGCGAGTGCGTTCAGGATGAGGCTATTTTCTTTATCCTCACCCTGAGCGCGCGCCGTCCCTCGACGCCGCGTAGCGGCGCTCGGGATGAGGGGCGCGTCCTGAGCTTGTCGAAGGACGAAGCGCGCACGATCGCTACTCCGCGTAGCTCGGGTCCTTCTCGTCGAGGAGGGCCTTCATCTCCGCGAAATGTGCGAAGGCGGAGCCGGTGTAGTTGAGCCAGCTCTCCGCGGTGCGCTCGGCCGTTTCGTGCGGGAGCATGTTGATCGGCGCGTTGTTGGCGCGCGCGAGCGTCAAGGTCTGGCAGGCGCGCTCGAGATAGTAGAGATCGTGGAAGGCCTCGGCGACGGTCTCGGCCACCACCAGCACGCCGTGGTTCCCCATCATCATCCGCGTCTTGTTGCCGAGCGCGCGCAGCAGGCGCTCGCCTTCGGCGGCGTGGTCGGCGATGCCGCCGTACTGGAGATCGATCGCGACGCGGTTGTAGAAACGCGCGGTGTTCTGATCGATCGGCTTGATCTCGGGATCGGCGAGGCAGGAGATCGCCGTCGCATAGGGCGGATGGACGTGCAGGATGCAGCGCGCCTGCGGCGCGCCCGCGTGCAGCGTGCCGTGGACGCACCAGGCGGAGGCATCGGGCGCGTTCGGCCGCTTCATGGTCTCCGCGTCGTCGGTGTCGAGCAGCAGGAGATCGCTTGCCTTGATGCGCGCGAAGTGCCGCCGCTTCGGGTTCATCAGGAACTTCTTGCCGTCGGCCGAGACCGCCAGGCTGAAGTGGTTGGCGACCGCCTCGTGCCAGCCGAGCGCCGCCGCCATCCGGAACGCGGCCGCGAGATCGACGCGCAGCTGCCGCTCGTCTGTCTCCTGCCGCGGGCTCTTCAACGGGGTGACGCTCGCCATCGGGATGCTCCTTAAGCTCTCAGCTCTCAGCTAAGCACGTTTGGCCGCGAGATCCCATCGGGCGGGCTTCGCTAAGCTGACGGCTGAGAGCTTGAGTACTGCAACACAACTGCAATATAACTGCAATAATGCCGGCTGAAGGCTCAATATTCCCGCGCGATCAACTCCGTAACGACTGTCCCGACAACCAAGCCTTAACGCCTCTGTTGTTAGAACCGCTGTCGGACGAAAGAGGCGGCATCCATGCTGGCGGCGACCGTGCATACTTCCGCAGCCTTGCCCTCGAGCGAGGACCGCCTGGCTTCGGTCGCGGTGCCCGTCGAGCCGGCGACGCCGGACACGCGCTGCGCGGTGGTCTACGACCGGTTTCGGGCCGACGCCGACCTCATCGGCGTTCCCGTGGTCGATAACGAGAAGCCCGTGGGTCTCGTGAACCGGCACGAGCTCACCATGCGGCTCGCGCACGACTACGGCCGGGCGCTCTACGCGCAGAAGCCGATCACCGCGCTGATGGACGCGGCGCCGCTCATCGTCGAGAGCGGCGTGCAGGTCGAGGCGCTCGAGAGTTTGATCGCGACCGAGAACCCCTCGGCGCTGATGCGCGGCTTCGTCGTGACCACCGCCGGCCGCTATGCCGGTGTCGCCAGCGCCTTGTCGCTGCTGCAGCTCAATCTCGCGCGCACGGCGCGGCGCAAGCGCGAGGCCGAGGAGGCGCGCCATGCCGCCGAGAGCGCCAACCGCAGCAAGTCCCGTTTTCTCGCCGTGATGAGCCACGAGCTGCGCACGCCGCTGAACGCCATCATCGGCTTCTCCGATCTCATGCAAAGCCAGAGCCTCGGGCCGCTGCAGCCCGTGAAGTACCGGGAATACGCGGAGGACATCCACGTCAGCGGCCAGAACCTGCTGGGCGTCATCAACGACATCCTCGACATGGCGAAGATCGAGGACGGCAAGATGGTGCTGTTCGAGGAGCCGATCGACTTGGGCGAGCAGATCTCCGCGGCGACGCGCTTCGTGGCGGAGCGCGCGCGCCAGAGCCAGGTCGCCCTCGATCGTGACATCGCCCAGGGATTGCCGCCGCTCTTCGCGGACCAGCGCTCGGTCCGCCACATCCTGCTGAACCTGCTCGCCAACGCCGTGAAGTTCACGCCCGGCGGCGGCCGGGTCACGGTGCGGGCCGAGCGCACCGCCGACCGCGGCCTCGCGCTCGCCGTCGCCGATACCGGTATCGGCATGTCGGCCGAGCACATCGAGATCGCGCTCACGCCCTTCGGGCAGGTCGCGAACGAATATACCCGCCGGCACGACGGCACCGGGCTCGGCCTGCCGCTGGTGAAGTCGCTGGCCGAGTTGCACGGCGCTGCGTTCCGGATCGACAGCACGCTCGGCATCGGCACCACCGTCAGCATCGCCTTCCCCGCCGAGCGCGTGCTGGAGCCGGGCGAGCTGCGGGTCGCGGTATAGGATTTAGCTCTGAGCTCTTAGCCGTTAGGGCCTTTCCCGTTTAGGACGTGAACTCATAAACACCCTTGCCGGGTCCGCTTTTGGCCGACAGCAGATCGTCTGTTTTTCGGTGGCGGACTCGAATAACCAGCCGTTCATTTAGATTTCGGCGGATCGGCCGGTTCCAACCAAATCCGAGAATTCAGCGCATCACGCGCGAAAGTCGGAAAAGCTGCCGTTCAGGGCTCGTCGTCTGAGTTCGGCTGCTCACCGGATCACTAGCGGTTCCAGTAGAGCCTCCGAATCGAGCATCATGGTGGCAGCTCCGACCTGTTCGGCCAGAGCCCTGGTTTGCGCAAAACCTCTCTTGATCCTGCAGACCATTTGGGCGACTTTCTGCAGCGCGCGTGGTCATAGCTTGGGCCACCCGGTCCGGTGTTGTTTTTACCTGACAGCGCCGCACAGTCTTAACGATAGGCTTTGCCGTGCGCGCAGGCCGCCAAGAATGGCTCAAGAAGAAGGCAGCATGGATCGCTTCAACCTTGGCGCCTATGGGCGCCCGATCTCCACCCGCTCGGCGGAAACCCAGCGCTGGTTCGATATCGGCCTGAACTGGTGCTACGGCTTCAACCACGAAGAAGGCATCAAGTGCTTTAAGAAGGCGCTGGAAAGCGATCCCGGATGCGCCATGGTGCATTGGGGTATCGCTTACGCCGCCGGGCCCTTCTACAATCTGACCTGGAAGGAACATGGCGACGCCGAGGCCAACAGCGCGACCAGGCGCTGCTTCGAGCATGTACAGCTTGCGCGCGCCAACGCCGCTCACGCCAGTCCGGTCGAAAGGCGATTGATCGAGGCGCTTGCCCACCGTTTCCAGAAACCACATCGCGTGCCGCCGCAGGAATTCGAGCAGTGGGATGATGCCTACGCCGCCGAGATGCGGCCGGTCTACGTCAGCTTTCCCGACGACCACGACGTGATGGCGCTGTTTGTCGAGGCGCTGATGATGCGCACCGTGCGGCGCCTCTGGGACCTCAAGACGGGCGCGCCGGCGCCGAATTCGGACGTTATCGAGGCACTGCAGGTTTGCGAGCGGTCAATCAGGCTCTCCGACGAGGCCGGCATCGCGCAGCACCCGGCGATCCTCCATTTGCATATCCATCTGCTGGAAATGTCCGCTATGCCGGAGCGCGGCATGCGCTCGGCGGAGCTGCTCGGCACGATGTGCCCCGATGCCGGCCATATGAACCATATGCCGGGCCACATCTACGTGCTGTGCGGTGACTACGAGAAGGCCCGGCTTGCCAGCGAAAAGGCGGATCGCGCCAACGACCTCTATCTCGCCTATGCGGATGAGCCCACCTATTACGTGCTCGGCTGCTGCCACGACCTGCATCTGATGATGTTCACCTGCATGCTCCTCGGCCAGTATGCGCCGGCACTTTGGGCCGCCGATAAGGTGCGCAACCTGGTGACGCGCAATGTTGTGAGCCTTCCGGGCCGGCCCAAGCTGACCCAGACGGTGGAGGGCTATCATGCCATGAGGTCGCATGTGCTGGCGCGCTTCGGCCGCTGGCAGGACATCATCGACGAACCAATGGTCGAGGAGCCCGAGCT
The DNA here is from genome assembly GCA_035569735.1 of Allostellaceae bacterium. Classification (GTDB taxonomy): domain Bacteria; phylum Pseudomonadota; class Alphaproteobacteria; order ATCC43930; family CGMCC-115725; genus DASZHJ01. Next base: position 6,355 of record DATMMM010000273.1, read on the forward strand.
TTATGTGCTGACGACTGCCATGCAGCACTACGCTAAGGGCGTCGCGCATGCGACGCTCAGGGATTTCGCCGGGGCGGAGCGGGAGCGCGAACGGT
>DATMMM010000274.1:0-3819 GCA_035569735.1 Allostellaceae bacterium
CCTCGGCGAAATACCGGATGGCGCCCGCCAGGATCTCCTGCTCGCGGTCCGCCGCGGCGAGCCGGCGGCCGCGGCGCGGCTTCGCCGGCTTGAGTCTGGGCGCCGGCGCTCGGTGTCGCTGGGGAAGAGGCAATCGGGCTCCGGGGATCACGAGGCGCGACAGGTTCTATCCGATCGATAAGTGATCGGCCTGCGAGCGTCAATGGCGGGCGCACGCTCCGACGACATCGCTATCCTCAAGGGCATCCGGGTCGTGGTAGACACCAGCGCCGCGGAGCTGCTGACGAGCGGCATGGACCGGCGGCAGCGCCTCGGCATTGTTCGACCGACATGAGCAGACCCATCATGAGCCCATCGTCTCAAAGAGAGTCTGAGGGCCGCGTCGAAGACGCGGCGCTGCTGACGGGACGCGGGCGCTATTTGGCGGATCTGCGGAGGGAGCGGATGGGCGTGGCGGTCTTCGTCCGGTCGCCGCACGGCTCCGCCCGCATCGGATCGGTGGACAGCGGAGCGGCCCGGGACGCGCCGGGTGTGCTGGTGGTCTTGACGGGCGCCGAGATGGCGGCGGCCAGGCTTGGCAACATCTCGCGACCGATCCCGCAAAAAGGCCGCGGCGGTGCGCCTCTGATCGTGCCGCACCGCCCTGCCCTCGCGCACGACCTCGTCCGCCACGTCGGCGATCCCGTGGCGCTGGTGGTGGCGGAAACCGCGGCGCAAGCGATGGATGCAGCGGAGCTGGTCGCGATCGACTACGAGCCGCTCCCGGCGGTGACGGGGGCGCGCGAGGCCGTGAAGCCCACGGCGCCCCAGCTTTGGCCGGAAGCACCGGGGAATATCGCGCTCGATTTCGTGGCGCCCGCGGGCGACGAGCAGGCGCTCGCGCGCGAGCTCGACGCGATCTTCGCGGATGCCGCCCATCTGGCGCGGGTCTCGCTGGTGAGCCAGCGGGTGGTGGTGGCCTCGCTGGAGCCGCGGGGCGCGCTTGCGGACTACGACGAGGCCACCGACACGACGACGCTCTACGTGGGCTCGCAGGGCGTCACCGGCTTGCGCGATCACCTCTCCGAGATCCTGGGCTTGCCGCGCGAGGGCTTGCGTGTGGTGACGGAGGACGTCGGCGGCGGCTTCGGCATGAAGTCGTCGGCCTATCCGGAATACGTGGCGCTCCTGGTAGCGGCGCGGCAGCTGCGGTGCCCGGTGCGCTGGCTCTCGACCCGCTCGGAGGCCTTCCTCACCGACACCCAAGGCCGCGACACCGTGACGGAGATGGCGCTCGCCCTCGACGAGGAAGGCCGGTTCCTCGGGTTGAGAGTGGACGGCCTCGCCAATATCGGCGCCTATCACGGGTCGCTCGGCGCCTTTATCGCCACGGCGAATTTCACGCGCTGCCTGCCGTGCGTCTACCATATCCCGCGGATCGCCGTACGCATGCGCTGCGTCTTCACCAACACGGTGCCGGTCGGCCCTTATCGCGGCGCCGGTCGGCCGGAGGCGAATTATGCGCTGGAGCGCCTGGTGGACGAGGCCGCGCGGGTCTCGGGGATCGACCGGGTGACGCTCCGGCGCCGAAATCTGATCCCGCCCGCCATGATCCCCTATGCAACGCCGTTCGGCGCCAGCTTCGACAGCGGCGATTTCGGGGCGGTGCTGGACAAGGCCTTGGAGCTGGCGGACGCGCCGGGATTTCCGGCGCGCCGGGCACAGGCGGAGGCCGCGGGCAAGCGCCGGGGCCTCGGCATCTCCTGTTTCCTCGAGCACGCGGGCGGCCAGCCCTCGGAATCGGCGGCGCTGCGCTTTCCCGGCGACGGCACGGTGCTGCTGGCGCTCGGCGCGCAATCGAACGGCCAAGGGCACCGCACGGTGTTCCGCAAGCTCGCGGCGGAGCGGCTCGGCATCCCTGCCGAGCGGGTGACGGTCCTGCAGGGAGACACGCGGCTCGGCGTGCCCGGATCCGGCACGGTCGCCTCGCGGGGCGCCATGACCTCGGGGGTGGCGATCGCTCGCGTCGCCGAGGAGGTGATCGAGAAGGCCCGGGGCATCGCGGCGGAGATGCTGGAGGCGGCGGCGAGCGACCTGGTCTATGCCGGCGGCCATTTCGAGATCGCCGGCACCGACCGGCGCGTCTCGCTGCTCGAGATCGCGGCGAAGCAGAGCCTCGACACGCAAGCCGGCGTGGAGGTGGCGCAATCCTTCCCGAACGGGTGCCACATTGCCGAGGTCGAGATCGATCCGGAGACCGGCGTGGTCGATCTCGTCCGCTACACCGCGGTCGACGACTGCGGCACGGTGCTCGATCACACCATCGTCGAGGGCCAGGTGCATGGCGGGGTGGCGCAGGGCCGTGGGCCAGGCGCTGATCGAGGACGCCGTCTACGACAGCACCGGTCAGCTGCTCAGCGGCAGCTTCATGGATTACGCCATGCCGCGCGCGGACACGCTGCCCGCGATCACCGCCACAACGCAATCCACGCGCTGCACGACCAATGTGCTGGGAATCAAGGGCGCGGGCGAGGCCGGCACCACCGGCGCGCTCGGCGCTGTCATGAACGCGATCGCCGACGCCATCCCCGGCGAGGCCGGCGCCACTTTGGATATGCCGGCAACGCCGCTCAAGGTCTGGCAAGCCTGCCAATCCTTGAAAGAAACCGGAGGATAGTGAGCATGCTCTACACCTGCGCTCCCGCCCGCGCGGGCGCGGCCAGTATCAAGGCGACGCGCCGCGGCGGCGCGGCCGGGATCACCGTCGACATCCACTGCCATGTGCTGACGCCCACGGCCGACGAGCTCGTGAAGCCATTGTTCAAGCCGGAGAGCGATGCGCTTTTCCGCTTTGCCAATGTGGCGACGCGCGAGGTGAACCGGCAGCAGGGCCAATCGATCCGGACCAAGCTCACCTCGGTCGGGGCGCGGCTCGCGCAGATGGACAAGCAGGGCATCGACATGCAGGCGATTTCGCCGGCGCCTTCGCAGTATTATTACTGGGCGGACCCCGAGCTCGGCCGGGCGGCGGCACGGCTCGTCAACGACAACGTCGCGAGCATCGTAGCGGCTCACCCGGAGCGCTTCGTGGGCATAGGTACGGTGCCGCTCCAGGCACCCGAACTCGCCATCGCCGAGCTTGACCGTATGGTGAAAGAGCTCGGACTCAGGGGCGTCGAGATCTGCACGGACGTCGCCGGCGAGGAGCTCTCGGGCGCGCGCTTCCGACCGTTCTTCGCGAAAGCCGAGGAGCTCGGCGTCCTCGTCTTCATGCATCCGAGCGGATATAGCGACGGCGGCCGGCTCGCGGACCACTATTTCATCAATGTGATCGGCAACCCGCTGGCCTCGACCGTGGCCGTCAGCCATTTGATCTTCGGCGGCGTGCTCGAGGCCTATCCGCGCCTCAAGCTGGTGGTGGCGCATGGTGGCGGCTTTCTGCCGGCCTACTCGGGCCGCATGGATCACGCCCACCGCGCGCGGAGCGATCTCCACCGCGAAATCCAGAAACGGCCCACGAGCTACCTCAAGAAACTCTATTTCGACACCATCGTGTTCACCGATCATCAGCTCGAATATCTCGTGCAGCAGTGGGGCGCCGACCACATTTTGCTCGGAAGCGACTACCCCTTCGACATGGCGACTCCCGATCCGGTGGGGCATGTGATGGGCGCGCGAAAGCTGAAGCGCGCGGAGAAGATGAAGATCCTCGGTGGAAACGCGGTGCGGCTGCTGGGGATCAAGGCGCCGAAGGGGCGCCGATAGTCCGGAAATTTCTTGCAGCCGGCAATTCGAGAGCCCGGGCCAAATTCCCTGCTAACAGGGAAAAGAACAGGGAAT
>DATMMM010000275.1:0-2359 GCA_035569735.1 Allostellaceae bacterium
ATCCCGCAAGCAGGCCCGCGCCGCCGCCGAGCGCCGCTCCCATGGTGGCACCCGCCTCTGCGCCGCGCCCGGCCGAGCTTGCGGCCGGACTCCTGCCGCCCGCCCCATTGTTGGCCACGAACCCGATATCGGCGGCGGAAACGCCGGCAGCCTCGAGGTCGTGCACGGCCGCGGCTGCATCGGCGTCGGAGTCATAAAGAAAGCCGATGGCGCTGGTCATCTGGGTTCGCTAGAGCATCGGGCGGCCACCGGTGACGGGAACCGGCTGCCAGACATGTAGCTGGAGTCGTCGGAGGAGCGTTCGCCATGATTGGGCGCCGGATGCATCGCCGCCGCGATTCCCGGCGGCGTCTGCTGCTGGCCCGGCAGAGGTGGCTTCGGGCCGGTGCGGGGATCTCGAGTCATCGGCCCTCTCTCTGGAGAACAATTGGCGGACGCCGAGCTAACGCGCCTCCTCGGCTTCGGTTCCAACCGCACGATCTCAAACGCTCGGCTCCTCTTACCGCAACCCCGAATCTTCTTTGGGCCGTAGCGATTGAGCATGAGGCGACATAGCCACCCGCTGCGTTCATTACAGCGCGTGCAACGACGAAGGGAGCGGCGCCGTGCGCAGAACGGTCCCACTGATCGTCTTGATTCTGTTGCTCATCGCAGTGCTGCCCACCTGGCCCTACAGCGCGGGCTGGGGCTTTTACCCGAGCTCGGGGCTCGGGCTCATCCTCATCATCATCATCATCCTCGCGGTCGCCGGCCTAATTTAGCAGCGCGGGCCGATGTGGGGATCGCGGACCGGAGACGGCGTCGGGCGCGGCGGCTGGCCCGGAGGCGGGGGGATTTCCGGCTCGGGCGGCGATGGCGGTGGAAACTCCGGCTCCGGCTGACCCGGCGGGCGCACCGGAGGTTCCGGCGGTATTGGACCCTGAGCTCTGAACGTTTTGTGATTCACGCCAGCATCGCTTCGCGAAACGGCTCCCCGGCGTTCTCCGGTCATGCCGCAATTTCCTTCTCGCTCACTGTGGGATCATGCCGCCGGTATTGGCGTCGATCTGCACTTGCCTCGTCTGTCCATTCTGGATCGCGGTCGCCGTATAGGCGTTGCCGACACGCGCGTCCCTCGGGAGCCCTAGGTGGAGGGCTTCACCTGCGCTCGCAATCTCTGCCGTTTGTCCGGGCAGAGATCGAGCGCAGGTGGCGCCATTAGAGCGAGCGCTCGAAGTCCGAGATCTGCCTCTCCGCCTCGTCCTTGGCGATGCCGTAGCGCTGTTGCAGTCTGCCGGCGAGCTCTTCCCGCTTTCCGGCGATCTGCGTCCAATCGCTATCGGTGAGCTTCCCCCACTTCTGCTTCGCTTTGCCCGAGATCTGTTTCCAGCCTCCGGCGATCTGGTCCCAATTCATGGCAGACTCCTGATTGAAATGCTTTGGTACGACCCGACTTGCACCGGGCGCGAGATAAACGTCTGAAAGCCGGCGTCGGTTGCGCTCGACGGCGGCGCGTCAGCGAGCAAGAGCGAGCGCGTCTCCGTCGGCATCCTCTACGCGCTCGCGCCAATGCGCCTCCCGGAACGCCTTGGCGACATCGTCGGCAGCCTCGCCCTCGAGGATGCGCTCGAGCTGGGTGCGGCCGCGGGCAACCCGGCTCTTCATGGTGCCGACGGCGCAGCCCGCGACCTCGGCGGCGGCCTCGTAGGAGAACCCGCTCGCGCCCACCAGCAGCAACGCCTCGCGTTGCGCCGAGGGCAGGCACTTGAAGGCGCGCTCGAAGTCGCGCAGATCCAGATGCTCCTCCTGCCCGCCGCTCGTGGTCGGCTCGTCCTCCGGCGCCACCGCGCTCATCGGCGCCACGCGGCTGCGCCGCCGCACCACGTTGAAATACGAGTTCCTCAGGATGGTGGTGATCCAAGCCTTGAAGTTCGTGCCCGGCTCGAACTGGTCGGCGTGCGCCAGCGCGCGCACCACCGCCTCTTGCACCAAATCGTCGGCAAAGCTCCTGTCATGCGTCAGCAGCACCGCAAACGCCCGCAGATGCGGCAGCTGCTCGATGATGCTCTGGTGCAGATCGGTTCGCTGGTCGTCTGGCATGGCGGTCTCTCTCCATGGACGTTGGCGATCTACTCCCCTTCCCCTGGAAAAAATCCGGCCCTGCGCGCCGCGCGCGGCCTCAGGCCAGCCATGTCGTGCATTCCCCAACGACAACACAGCAACGCTAGCTGACATGGTGATGTTCCGTACGGACCGCGCGTTCCCGTCGGACCGTCAGCTTATGCGAGGCGCCGGAATGCGTGCGCAACGGTTTCGCGCGGCAGCCGATGCATGGCGGAGATTAGGACAGTGAAATCAGACAATTGCGTCTGCTTATGCG
>DATMMM010000276.1:0-8903 GCA_035569735.1 Allostellaceae bacterium
CCCTCGGGGCTCCGCAGCGGATCGGGTTGGCGCTCAGCGTCCTCTCCTCCGTGAGCTACGGCAGCGCGCCGGTGTTCGTGCGCTTCGCCTACGACGCGGGCGCCGGCCCCTTGACCCTGCTCGCCGCGCGCTATGTCGTGGCGACGCTGGTGATCTTCGTGGCCCTGCGGCTCGTGGGACGGCCGCTCGCCATGCCCGCGGGGCGCCCGTTCGGCGGCGCCATCGCCGGCATCTTCTTCTCGGTGATGGCCTACAGCTACCTGGTCTCGATGCAGCGCATCCCCGTGAGCCTGGCGGCACTGCTGGTGTTCACCTATCCGCTGCCGGTGGCGCTCCTCGGGCGGCTCCGAGGCGAGCCGCTGCGCTGGCCGCGGATACTCGCGATCGTCGCGGCCTTCATCGGGCTTGCGGTGGCGCTCGGCGTCGAGATCGGCGAGCTCGATCCGATCGGCATCGCATCGGCCACCGTCTGCTCGCTCGCCTACGCCTTCGGCGTGTTCTATTTCGGCCACGCCACCCGCGGCGCCGATCCCATGGTGGTGACGCTGCACGCGGTTGCGACCGCGGCGCTGATCTTCGTGCCGCTCGCCGCCCTCGACGGCTCGCTGGGCCTGCCCGGCACCACGATCGGACTCGTGGGGATCGCGGGCGTGTCGGTCACCTATCTCGTGGGCGTGCTCGCCTTCTTCGGAGCGCTGGTGCGGATCGGGCCCCTGAAGGCGGCGCTCCTGGCGCAGCTCGAGCCGGTGGTCAGCATCCTCGCCGCCGTCCTCATCCTCCAGGAGCACCTCAGCCTGGTCCAAGGCCTCGGCGTCGCCCTCGTGCTGGGCGCGCTGGCAACGCTCGCGCGGTAGAGGGTTGGTGCGTCCTTCGACTCGCCGCCCAAGCGCGGCGGCTCAGGATGAGGGGGATTTTTCGCTGCCCACAACACCAATGCCCCTCATCCTGAGCCGACCGCGTCCCTCGACCGCCGCAGAGCGGCGCTCGGGATGAGGGCGGGCGAGTCGAAGGACGCACACCAGCCGCCTAAAAATGCTTCTTGATCCCCAGGCTGGCATCGATGCGGCGTTCCAGGTGCTGGGCCAGCAGCGAGAGCGGCCAGCACAGGATGAAATAGAGCGCGGCCACCACGGGGTAGACGATCATCGGCTTGAAGGTCGTGTTGGTCATGAGCTGGCCCGCGCGGGTGAGCTCGACGAAGCCGATGATGGCGGCGATCGAGGTGGTCTTGATGAGCTGCACCGCGAATCCCACCGTGGGCGGGATCGAGATCCGCGCCGCCTGCGGCAGGATCACGAGCCAGAGCTGCTTCGGAAAGCTGAGCGAGAGGCAGGCCGCCGCCTCCCATTGCGCGCGCGGGATCGCCTCGATCGAGCCGCGCCAGATCTCGCCGAGGAAGGCGCCGGAATAGAGCGTGAAGGCGGTCAGCACCGCGGGCCAGGCGCCCACCTGGATGTCGAACAGCACGGCGATGCCGTAATAGGTGACGAAGAGCTGCATCAGCACGGGCGTGCCCTGGAAGAGCTCGATATAGCCGGTGGCGATCCAGCGCAGCGCCGCCGAGGGCGCCGTGCGCAGGATCGCGATCACCATCCCGACGATGCCGCCGCCGACGAGCGCGCCCAGCGAGAGCGCCAGCGTCCAGGGGATCGCCTTCAGGAGATAGAGGAACTCGCCGCTGCCGAAGCTGCGCCCCATGGCTACCTCGTTGCCCCTCGTCCGCGCTGGAACACGGCCCAGTAGATGCCGCTCAACGCGCCCCTGAAGCCCAGCGACATCGCGAGGTAGAGGCCGGTCGCCACGAAATAGAACTCGAAGGAGCGGAACGTCGTCGATTGCAGCGAGTTGGTGATCGCGGTCAGCTCCACCGCCGAGATCGTGGAGACCACGCTCGAGCTCAGCATCAGCAGGATGAATTGGCTCGCGAGCGCGGGATAGACGGTCTGCACCGCGGGAAACAGGATGATCTTGCGGAAGATCTGCAGCTTCCTCAATCCCAGCGCGCGCGCCGCCTCCACCTGTCCCTGTGGGATCGCCTCGATCCCCGCGCGCACGATCTCGCTCGCATAGGCGCCCAGGTTGACGGTCATGGCGAGGAGCGCCGCGGTGTTGGCGGTGAGCCGCAGCCCGATCACCGGCAGCGAGAAATAGATGATGAAGATCTGCACCAGGAACGGCGTGTTGCGGATGAGCTCTATATAGCCCGCAACCAACCACCGCACCGGCTTCGGCCCCGCCGACTTGCCGTAAGCGCAGAGCACGGCAAGGCATAATCCCAGCGCCATCGCCGAGGCCGAGAGCCGGATCGTGAGCCACGCGCCCGCGAGCAGCTCCGGAAAATGCTCCCAGACGACATTGAACTGGAAGACGTAATGCAAGGCCCGCTCGCTCCGATCAACGCGCCATGTTAGAGCGGTTTGCGCATGCGTGAAATTCGTGCGTCCTTCGACTCTGCGCTTCGCGCAGGCTCAGGATGAGGGGCATTGGTGTTGAGGCAAACAAAAATTTCCCCTCATCCTGAGCCGCCGCGCTTGGGCGGCGAGTCGAAGGACGCACCGGCGTTTATGCCGTCAGAACACCGGCAACGGCGGCAGATCGAGCCCCGTATATTTCTTATAGATCGAGGCGAGCGTGCCGTTCTGCGCGTTGATGAAGAGCCAGGTGTTGATCCACTGCCGCAGCTCGAAATCATCGTGCCGCACGATCGGTCCGTAATAGGCCGTGGTGACGTTGAGCTTGGTCTCGATCTTCTTGTCGGGATTGCCGTCCGCCACGGCCTTGCCGGCAAAGGACGTCATGGCGACCACGTCGACCTGGCCCGAGAGCAGCGCCTGGATGGTGGCGCCGATCTCGTCGAACCAGACGATCTCAGTGCCCTGCGGCGCCATCTTGGGCACCGTCGCCTCCTCGAGCGTGGCGCGGGTGATGCCGACGCGCTTGCCCACGAGATCGGCGGGCGTCTTCACCGCGACACTCTGCGGGCCGAAGATCACGATCGAGAGCGCGCCGTTGGGGTTGCAGTACATCACCGCCTTGGCGCGATCGGTGGTGACGGAGATCGAGGCGATGGTGACATCGGCGCGCCCCGCCAGCAGCGAGGGGATGCGCCCCGTGGAGGGCACCTGCACGAATTCGAGCTCGACGCCCATGTCCTTCGCCATCTGGCGCGCCACCGCGACGTCGGAGCCGTCGGGCTGGCCGTCCTTGTCGAGCACGCCGAAGGGCGGATTGCCGACGTCGATCGCGACCCGGATCCGCTTCTCCTTGAGGATCTTGTCGAGCGTGCTGTCGGCCATCGCCGACGGCACCGCCAGCATCGCCGAAACCGCCGCCAGCAGCGCCAGCACGGTCACTCGCAACCCAAATTTCATGGCCCTCATCTCCCCTCTTGCGGTCTCTCGTAACCCATTGATTCCCGCTGTTGAAAGCGCTTTCACGCTAGCTGCCATCCCGGCCGGAGTCAAGAATGCGCGAGGCCCTCATTCCGTCGAAATTGGCTTTCAAGTGGGACTTCCCCGAGCTTTTGCAAAAGCGGCACTCATTGATATCGTTCAAGAAGTTGGGTTTGACTTGCAGGGGCGGCCTTCTCCTCGGCCCGCTCTCCGTTTTCAGATCTCATGGTCGTCTCCGCGTCCGGCATCCGCCGCTCTCATCTTGAGCGCAAGCGGTTCAGGCCGTCTGAACTCCAGGTCCGCGTCTGCGCTCAACCCCGTTTGTCGTCATGGCCGGACTTGTTCAGGACAAGCCCGGTCATGACGAGCCTTAGGGGTGCTTGCTGCGAGAGAGCACAACCGATTTCGCTGAACCGGACAGCCGTGGAACAAGTCCGCGCATGACGACACTGGGGCCATTGGGGCTCTCCCGCTCACACCACCCGCCGCGGCGTCTTCGCTCGCGCGGGCGCGCGGGCCGGGCCGCTCGAGCCTCGGATGACGAGGCTCGCCTCGAGCTCGATCTTCTTGGGGCCGGTCTTGCCGGCGATGCGGTCGAGGAGGAAGTCCGCGATGCGGGTGCCGATCTCGTCGGTGGGGATGCGCACGGTGCTGAGGGGCGGATCGAGCTCGGCGACGATCTCGATATCGGAGAAGCCGGTGAGCGAGAGATGCTCCGGCACGGAGAGCCCAAGCGCGCGGCACTCGCAGAGCGCCCCCACCGCCAGCGTGTCGGTGGTGCAGCAGATCGCGGTGATCTCGGGATGCGCCGTGAGCAGCGCGCGCGTGGCACGGCGGCCCGCGAGGATGGTCTGCGGCACCTCCATGATGTGGCGCGCCGAGGCCGCGATGCCGCGCTCGCCGAGGCAATCGACGATGCCCTTGAGGCGCGCGGCGATCCGGTCGTTGAGACCGGGCGGCGCCGTGATGATGCCGAACTCGCGATGGCCGAGATCGACCAGGTAGCGCGTCAGATCAAAAGCGCCGCTGCGGTTGTCGAAGCCGATGCAGGGGTGCGGGTTCCTGCCGTCGAACTGGTAGGAGTTGACATAGGGCAGCTTGCGCCGGCGCAGCATCTCGTAGACTTCGGGCGCGTGCCGGTGGCCGACCAGCGCGATGCCGTCGACGCCGCGCTCGATCAGCGCGCGGACCTGGCGCGCCTCCTTCGCCTCGTCATAGTCGCTGGCGGCGACCAGGAGCTGGTAGCCGAATTCCTCCAGCCGCCGCTGCAGCGCCTCCACGCCCGCGGCGAAGATGCCGATGCCCAGCGTCGGCACCACATGGCCGATGGTGAGCGAATGGCGCGAGGCCAGCGCGCGCGCGGCGCCGTCGCGGACATAGTCGAGTTCGGTCATGGCGCGCGCCACGCGCTCGCGGATCGCCGCGCTCACCTTGGCGGGATGATTGAGCACGCGGGAAACCGTGGCCGCGGACACGCCGGCCCGCCGCGCCACATCGGCGAGGATCGCCATGGCGAGAACCATACTGTCGCCGCCCCCGAAGCGCCACCGGCTGCCGCCCGCGGCCGCGATCCGCGGATAACGACTCAAGCAAGGTTGACCACGGAGGACACGGAGATACGCAGTTGCGGCGAAGCCGCGATCATTCTTGAACCGCCAAGAATCCAGACTGCGGCTGCGCCGCAAACTCCGCCTCTCCGCGCCCTCCGTGTCCTCCGTGGTGAACTTGCCTTAGGGCCGCAGACGAGCCCGGGCGCGAAGAACGAGGGGCGCCGAGCTGCGCTGTGTCATCGTGATTTTGGCCAAACCAGGAACGCCGCAGGAATCCGCGCCGGAGTCCCGATTTTTAGACTAGCTCTATGTATGAATTGTGACGGACCCCCAAAATCTTGTTGCCAACGCCGCCCATTGTGGCACCCTAGGCTACATCTTGTGATCGTGAAGCGCCCCGCTACCACATGCGGGTGGAACCAAAAAAAGCGGCGTCGGGCCTCAGAAAACAAGAGTTCAGCAAGCGATTTCGGGGTTTGGGGGAAGCGATGAGGATCGAGCGACGATTCACCCGTGCGGGGCAGGACGCCTACGCGGACATAGAGTTTAAGACAGCGACCAGCGAGATCCGCAATCCCGACGGGTCGCGGGTCTTCCATCTACCCGATATCGAGGTGCCGGCCGAGTGGAGCCAGGTCGCCTGCGATATCATCGCGCAAAAATATTTCCGCAAGGCCGGCGTTCCGCAACGGCTTCGGCCGGTTGCCGAGGACGACGTGCCGGATTGGCTCTGGCGCCGCGTGCCCGACGAGGCCGCACTGGCCGAGCTGCCCGCCGACAAGCGCGCGGGCTCCGAGATCAGCGCCAAGCAGGTGTTCGACCGTCTCGCGGGGACTTGGACCTATTGGGGCTGGAAGGGCGGCTACTTCGACCAGGAGGAGGACGCGCTCGCCTTCTACGACGAGCACCGCTTCATGCTGGCGAAGCAGATGGCGGCGCCCAACTCGCCCCAATGGTTCAACACCGGGCTGCACTGGGCCTATGGCATCGACGGTCCCGCGCAGGGCCACTATTACGTCGACTACCGCACCGGCAAGCTGGAGGCCTCCGAGAGCGCCTACGAGCATCCGCAGCCGCATGCCTGCTTCATCCAGTCGGTCGCCGACGACCTCGTGAACGAGGGCGGCATCATGGACCTCTGGGTCCGCGAGGCGCGGCTCTTCAAATACGGCTCCGGCACCGGCTCGAATTTCTCCAAGCTGCGCGGCGAGAACGAGAAGCTCTCGGGCGGCGGGCGCTCCTCGGGCTTGATGAGCTTCCTCAAGATCGGCGACCGCGCTGCGGGCGCCATCAAGTCGGGCGGCACCACGCGGCGCGCGGCCAAGATGGTGACGGTGGACATCGACCACCCCGACATCGAGAACTACATCGACTGGAAGGTGGTCGAGGAGCAGAAGGTGGCCTCGCTGGTCGCGGGCTCCAAGCTCTCGAGCCGGCACCTGAACGCCATCATGGTCGCCTGCCATTCGCCGGAGGCGAAGTCGCTGGGCGAGCGGCAGTACGATCCGCACGCCAACGCGGCGCTCAAGCGCGAGATCAAGGCGGCGCGGCGCGCGCTGATCCCCGAGAACTACATCCAGCGCGTGATCCAATTCGCTCAGCAAGGCTACGAGCGGATCGATTTCCGGACCTACGACACCGATTGGGACAGCGACGCCTATCTCACGGTCTCCGGCCAGAACTCCAACAACTCCGTGCGCGTCGCCAACGCCTTCCTGGAGCGGGTCGAGGCCGACGGCGACTGGCAGCTCACCCGCCGCACCGACGGCAAGGTGCACAAGACGCTGAAGGCGCGCGAGCTCTGGGAGAAGATCGCGCACGCCGCCTGGGCGAGCGCCGACCCCGGCCTGCAATACGACACCACCATCAACGAGTGGCACACCTGCCCCGCGAGCGGACGGATCAACGCCAGCAATCCGTGCTCGGAGTACATGTTCCTCGACGACACCGCCTGCAACCTGGCCTCGCTCAACCTGCTGGCGTTCCGCAAGCCGGACGGAAGGTTCGAGACCGACGCCTACGTGCATGGCGTGCGGCTCTGGACCGTCGTGCTCGAGATCTCCGTACTGATGGCGCAGTTCCCATCCAAGGAGATCGCGCGGCTCTCCTACGAGTTCCGCACGCTGGGCCTCGGCTACGCCAACATCGGCGGGCTCTTGATGGCCTCGGGCCTCGGCTACGACAGCGCCGAGGGCCGCGCGCTCTGCGGCGCGCTCACGGCCATCATGACCGGCGTCTCCTACGCGACCTCGGCGGAGATGGCGGGCGAGCTCGGTCCCTTCCCCTCTTATGCGGAGAACCGCGAGCCGATGCTGCGGGTGATCCGCAACCACCGGCGCGCGGCTCACGGCGAGCGCGCGGGCTACGAGGAGCTCGCGATCCCGCCGGTGCCGCTCGATCACGCGAATTGCCCGGAGCCCTCGCTCATCAAGACCGCGCGCCAGGCCTGGGACACGGCACTGGCCCTCGGCGAGGCGCACGGCTTCCGCAACGCGCAGGCGACCGTGATCGCGCCCACCGGCACCATCGGCCTGGTGATGGATTGCGACACCACGGGGATCGAGCCCGACTTCGCGCTGGTCAAGTTCAAGAAGCTCGCGGGCGGCGGCTATTTCAAGATCATCAACCGGATCGTGCCGGCATCCTTGAGGACGCTGGGCTACGCCAAGAGCGAGATCGAGGCGATCACGCGCTATGCCGTGGGCCACGGCACGCTCAAGGGCTCGCCGCACATCAGCCACGAGGATCTCAAGGCCAAGGGCTTCACCGAGGGCGCGCTGGCGACGCTCGAGAACGCGCTCGCGAGCGCCTTCGACATCAAGTTCGCCTTCAACAAGTGGACGATCGGCGAGGAGTTCAGCAAGGCGGCCTTCGGCTTCACCGGCGCCCAGCTCGACGATCCCGGCTTCGACATGCTGACGGCGCTGGGATTCTCCAAGCACGAGATCGAGGCCGCCAACACCTATTGCTCCGGCGCCATGACGCTCGAGGGCGCGCCCTTCCTGAAGGCCGAGCATCTCTCGGTGTTCGATTGCGCCAATCCCTGCGGGCGCATCGGCAAGCGCTTCCTCTCGGTGGAGAGCCACATCCGCATGATGGCGGCGGCGCAGCCTTTCATCTCCGGCGCCATCTCCAAGACCATCAACATGCCGAACGCCGCCACGGTCGAGGACTGCAAGGAGGCCTATGCGCTCTCCTGGCGGCTCGGCCTCAAGGCAAACGCGCTCTATCGCGACGGCTCCAAGCTCTCCCAGCCGCTGCAGTCCTCCATCCTCGAGGACGAGGACAACGAGGACGCGGTTGCAGAGCTCCTGCAGAAAACGCCGGCGGAGCGCGTGCCGGTGATCGCCGAGCGCATCGTCGAGCGGGTGATCGAGCGCGTGACGCAAGCGGCCGAGCGCCGCCGCCTGCCGCATCGCCGCAAGGGCTATACCCAGAAATCAATCATCGGCGGCCACAAGGTCTATCTGCGCACCGGCGAGTACGAGGACGGACGGCTCGCCGAGGTGTTCATCGACATGCACAAGGAAGGCTCGGCCTTCCGCTCGCTGATGAACAATTTTGCCATCGCGATCTCCATCGGCTTGCAGTACGGCGTGCCGCTGGAGGAGTTCGTCGAGGCCTTCACCTTCACGCGCTTCGAGCCCTCGGGCATCGTCGAGGGGAACGACGCCATCAAGATGGCGACCTCGATCCTCGACTACATCTTCCGCGAGCTCGCGGTCTCCTACCTCAGCCGCAACGACTTGGCGCATGTGCAGCCGGCGGACCTGATGCCGGACACGCTGGGCAAGGGGATCTCGGAATCGAGCCTGCCCGAAGGCACGCCGCGCCCCGACGTCGCCGCCGTGGTGCGGAGTTTCGCCTCCACCGGCTACGTCCGCAGCAAGCTCACGGTGTTCCAGGGCGGTGCCGCGAAATCGGCGCAGGCGCCCACCACCGGGCTTGCCGGCAACACCGC
>DATMMM010000277.1:0-7581 GCA_035569735.1 Allostellaceae bacterium
GCGATGCTGTCGCTCGACAACGCCTTCGACGAGGACGAGGTTCGCGCCTTCTTCCGCACCATCCGCAACTTCTTCCGCGCACCCGAGGATCTGACGCGGGTCGAGGAGGCGTCGATCGCGGTGATGGCGGAGCCAAAGATCGACGGGCTCTCCTCGACCCTGCGCTACGAGCAGGGCCGGCTGGTGCTGGGCGCGACGCGCGGCGATGGCGTCACCGGCGAGAACGTCACCGAGAACATCAAGACCATCGCAAGCGTGCCGAAGAAACTCGAGGGCCGCGGCTGGCCCGATGTGTTGGAAGTGCGCGGCGAGATCTATTACGAGCACAAGGGCTTCTTCGCGCTCAACGCGGAGCGCGAGAAGGCGGGTGAGCCGACCTTCGTCAATCCGCGAAACGCGGCGGCGGGGGCGTTGCGCCAGCTCGATGCGCGGATCACGGCGCAACGGCCGCTCAAATTCTTCGGCTACGCGCTCGGCGAGGTGAGCGAGCGCTTCGCCAAGAGCCATTCGGAGATCTTGAAGCGCCTCAAGGAGTGGGGTTTCCCGGTCAATCCGAAATCGAGGCTCTGCCACGGGGTCGACGAGCTGCTCGCGTTTCATCGTGACCTCGCCAACGAGCGCGCCGAGCTGCCCTACGACATCGACGGCGTCGTCTACAAGGTCGACGACATCGACCTGCAGGAGCGGCTCGGCATGGCGACGCGCGCGCCGCGCTGGGCGATCGCGCACAAGTTCCCGGCCGAGCAGGCGCGCACGGTGCTCAAGGAGATCGTGATCAGCGTGGGCCGCCAGGGCTCGCTCACGCCGATCGCGATGTTGGAGCCGATCACCGTGGGCGGCGTTGTCGTGCAGCGCGCCACGCTGCACAACGAGGACGAGATCGCGCGCAAGGACATCCGGGTCGGCGACACCGTGATCGTGCAGCGCGCGGGCGACGTGATCCCGCAGGTCGTGGGGATCGTCCCGGAGAAGCGCCCGCGCGGGGCGAAGCCCTTCGTCTTCCCGCAGAAATGCCCGGTCTGCCACAGCCTCGCCGTGCGCGAGCCCGGCGAGGCGGTGCGGCGCTGCACGGGCGGCCTGATCTGCGCCGCGCAGGCGGTGGAGCGGCTCCGTCACTTCGCCTCGCGCGACGCCTTCGACATCGACGGGCTCGGCGCCCAGCGCATCGACGAGCTCTGGACCGACAAGCTCATCAAGACGCCCGCCGACATCTTCCGGCTGCACCGGCACGAATCGGGGCTCGCGGAGCGCGAGGGCTGGGGTCGCATCAGCGCCAAGAAGCTGATCGACGCGATCGAGGCGCGGCGCCAGATACCGCTCGACCGGTTCATCTACGCGCTCGGGATTCCGCAGGTCGGCCACACCACGGCTCGCCTGCTCGCGCGCCACTACAAGACGCTCGACCGTTGGCGGCACGACATGATCGCGGCCAAGGACCAGGAGAGCGAGGCCTGGCAGACGCTCAACGATATCGGCGGCATCGGCGAGGACATGGCGACCGACATCGTGGGCTTCTTCGCCGAGCCGCATAACCGCAAGCTGGTCGACGATCTCCTCAAGGAGATCGATGTGCTCGATTTCGAGGGACCGAAGGCGAGCGGCTCGAAGATCGCCGGCAAGACCGTGGTCTTCACGGGCTCGCTCACGACCATGACGCGCTCGGAGGCCAAGGGCCGCGCCGAGGCGCTCGGCGCCAACGTCGCCGGCAGCGTCTCCAAGAAGACCGACTACGTCGTGATCGGCGAGGACGCGGGCTCCAAGGCCGACAAGGCCAAGGGCTTGGGCGTCACCGCGCTCACCGAGCAGGAGTGGCTGCAGCTCATCGGGGGATAGTTTGGTGCGTCCTTCGACGCGGGTCCTTCGACAAGCTCAGGACCCTTGCTCAGGATGAGGGGAATTGTTCGCGCACAACGAAATTCCTTCATCCCGAGCAAGCGCCCCATTGGGGCGCGCGTCGAAGGACGCATGGATTTTAAGTGCGCTCATGCCGGGGCGCGCGCGGCGGCGCGTTGAGTGAGCGCGTACCAGAGCGTGATCGCCGCGCAGAGCAGCAGGAAGGGCATGACGGCGAGGTTGAGGCCGTCCCAGCCGAATCCGCCGTAGACGCCCGCGGAGGCGAGGGAGCCGAGGGCGGAGGAGCCCGCGATCAGGAACTCGTTCAGTCCCTGCACCTTGGCGCGCTCCTCGGGGCGATAGGACTGCGTCAGCATCGTGGTCCCCGCCACGAACATGAAATTCCAGCCGAAGCCCAGGAGCGCGAGCGCCAGCCAGAAGTGCGGCTTGCTGGTGCCCGAGAGCGCCACGATGCCGCAGAGCAGGAGCAGGACCGTGCCGGTGAGCGCGATCCGGGTGGTGCCGTAGCGCGCGATCAGCGCGCCCGTGAAAAACGCCGGCACGTACATACCGATCAGGTGGAACCGGATGATGCCCGCGGCGTCGCCGGAACTGAGGCCGCAGCCGACCGCGGCGATCGGCGACGCCGTCATGACGAAGCTCATGATGGCGTAGCCGATGACGCCGTTCGCGACCGCCGCGATGAAGATGGGCTGGCGGGCGATCTCGCTGAAGGGCCGGCCGCCGGCCTGGGCGCGCTCGGCCCGGCTGGGTACTGGAATATCGAGGAACGCCAGCGTGAGGATCGTGCAGATCGCCAACACCGAGATCGCCAGGAACGAGCCCGCGAACAGCACCGGCGCGAACAGGTCCTTGGAGCGCGTGGCGATCTCCGGACCGATCAGGGCGGCGGCGACCCCGCCCGCCAGCACATAGGAGACGGCGCGGCTGCGGAAGGCGGGCGCCGCGGCGTCCGCGGCGGCGAAGCGGTAATACTGCGCGGTCGCCTGGAAGGCACCCCAGAGCGCGTTGCCGAGGCAGAACAGGAGAAAGTCTCGCTCGAAGATCGCCCAGGCCGAGACCACACCGCCGAGACCGCCGATGAGCGCGCCCAGCACGAAACCCGCGCGCCGGCCGAGCCGCGCCATCAGGAACGAGGCCGGCACGGTGACGGCCGCGTTGGTGGTCGCGATCAGCGAGTAGGGCAGTGTTGCCAGCAACAGGCTCGGCGCCAGCTCGGTGCCGACGAGCCCGCTCGAGGCGACGCCGATGGAGGAGGCCGAGAGGTAGCAGGCCTGGCAGATCGCCAGCAGGAAGGCCGTGCGCCGTTGCTGTCCCGCGGTCATTTCGCTCCCTGGAAAACACGCGGATTCCCGCAGCTTTGAGCCTGCTGACCGTAGAGTTGGCGAAGCCTCGGCACAAGCGCCGGGCCCGCAGCCCCGCTATGCACCGGCCGGCTTGTCTCGGAACATCCGATCGAAGAGGATGCCGCGCATCCAAGCGGAGGCGTGGTGAGCGAGTCGCAGATCGAGTGTGTGGTGGTGGGCGCGGGCGTCGTGGGCCTGGCGGTCGCGCGCGCGCTCGCGCAGGCCGGGCGCGAGGTGCTGGTGCTGGAGAAGGAGCGCTGGATCGGCTCCGAGACCTCCTCGCGCAACAGCGAGGTGATCCACGCCGGGCTCTATTACCCTCAGGGCAGCCTCAAAGCCATGCTCTGCCTCGAGGGCCGGCGCGCGCTCTATGAGTACTGCGGAGAGCACGGCGTGCCGCACAAGCGGATCGGCAAGCTCCTGGTCGCCTCGCGCGAGGAGGATCTGCCGTCGATCGAACGGGTGTGGGCCCGAGCGCAGGCGAACGGCGTCGACGATCTCGAATGGCTCGGCGGCAACCAGGCCCGCGCGCTCGAGCCCGACCTCGCCTGTATCAAGGCGTTCCTTTCGCCCTCGACGGGCATCATCGACAGCCACGCGCTCATGCTGGCCTACGAGGGCGATGCCGAGTCCGCGGGCGCGGTGGTGGCGCATCGGGCGCCGGTGCTGCGCGGCCGCGTCGATGAGCGCGGCTTCCTGCTCGAGGTCGGCGGCGAGGAGCCCATGGTGCTCCGCGCGAACCTGCTGGTGAACAGCGCGGGGCTCTATGCGCCGGCACTCGCCCGCGCCATCGAGGGCATACCTCCTGCCACGATCCCGCCCGCCTATTTCTGCCGCGGCGTCTATTTCAGCCTGACGGGCCGCTCGCCCTTCAAGCACCTGATCTATCCCGCGCCCGAGACTGCGGGCCTCGGCGTGCATCTCACGCTCGACATGGCGGGCCAGGCCCGCTTCGGGCCGGACATCGAATGGATCGACAGCGTCGACTACAACGTCGATCCCCGCCGCGGCGATCGGTTCTATGCCGCTATCCGCACCTATTGGCCGGGGCTGCCGGATGGCGCGCTGCACCCGGGGTATGCCGGCATCCGCCCGAAGATCAGCGGGCCCAAGGAGCCGGCGGCGGATTTCGTGATCCAAGGGCCAGAGGTGCACGGCATACCCGGCTTGGTTAATCTCTATGGCATCGAATCGCCGGGGCTCACGGCCTCGCTCCCCATCGCCGAGCGGGTGCGGCGGCTCCTCGGGGGCGCGACATCGGCGCCCCTGGCCGCCGCCGCCGCGGGGCGCTAGACTCGTTCCAGTCCAGGCTCTCGTGGAGATATCGTCATGTCGGCTGTGGTTGCCCTGAAATCCAACGAGGTCACCGAGCGCGAAGCGCGGGTCCGGCTTGCCGCCTGCTATCGCCTCATCGCGCATTTCGGCATGGACGATCTCATCTACACTCACATCTCCGCGCGCGTGCCGGAATCGCCCGGGCATTTCCTGATCAATCCCTATGGGATGATGTTCCACGAGATCACCGCCTCGAGCCTCGTGAAGATCGACTACGAGGGCCGGACGGTCGAGCCCACGCAGAATCCCGTGAATTACGCGGGCTTCGTGATCCACAGCGCCATCCACGCCGCGCGGCCGGACGTGAACTGCGTCCTGCACACGCACACGCGGGCGGGCG
Organism: Allostellaceae bacterium; assembly: GCA_035569735.1. GTDB lineage: Bacteria > Pseudomonadota > Alphaproteobacteria > ATCC43930 > CGMCC-115725 > DASZHJ01. Next base: position 4,876 of record DATMMM010000277.1, read on the forward strand.
TGGCGGTCTCCTGCCTCAAGGAAGGCCTGATGTCGCTGAACCAATTCTCGGCGCCCTATTACAACCGGGTCGGCTATCACGACTACGAGGGGGTCGCGACCAACCTCGACGAGCGCCAGCGCCTGGTGCGCGACCTCGCAGACAAGCGCGTGCTGGTGCTGCGCAATCACGGGCTGCTGACCGCGGGACGCAGCGTCTCCGAGGCTTTCCAGCTGATGTACTACCTCGAGCAGTCCTGCCGCGTGCAGATGGACCTGATGGCCTCGCGCGGCAGCATCAACGTGCTCTCGCACGAGGTCTCCGAGTACACCGCTCAGCAATGCGAAGGCTTCGCCACCCACGGCGAGCGCGAGTGGCCGGCGCTCCTGCGCCTGCTCGACGCCAAGGACCCGAGCTATCGTCAGTAGCGCCGCTCATTCGCCAGGGACGGTCTCGACCATCGCCGTCACGGCGATCTCGCCGGCGAGGTCGAAGCGCAGCGTCAGCGGAAAGCTCTCGCCCAGCTTCAGCGGCCGCTTCAGTCCCATCAGCGCCAGGTAAGGCTTGCCGGGCCGCAGCACCACCGGCCGCCCGGCCGAAATCTCGATCGCGGGCACCGCTTCGCCCGCGGCATTGCGGAGCTCAACCCGCTCGGCGATGGGAGTCTCGGCGCCAAGGAGCCTGTCGCTGCCATCGCCCTTGATCGCGAGCACACAGTAGGCGCCGCCCAATTGCGCGCTCGTCGGACGCGCCCAGGGATGGCCGATCTCGACCGAGCCCAGAATATAAGAGTGGGCGCGCGCGCCGGGGGCGGCGAGGGACGAGAGCAGGGCGGCCAGGAGCGAGCGGCGGAGCATGCCGCGCCAAGGTATCAGCCCGCGATCCCCGCGATTGGAAAATTTCCGGTGCGCAAATCTGACATGCGTGAGACCTGCCCAAGCGCGATTTCGCCGGCGTCGGTCCGCGTGATAGGCTCATGCAAACCAGAGATTGCGGGAGGACCTGCCCCATGCGCATCGGCGTGCCCAAGGAGATCAAGACACACGAATATCGCGTCGGGTTGGTGCCCGGGAGCGCGCGCGAGCTGATCCATCGCGGCCACGAGGTGATGGTGGAGACCGGCGCCGGCGCCGGCATCGGCTTTCCCGACGACGCCTACCAGGCGATCGGCGCGAAGGTGCTGCCGAGCGCGGCGGCGGTCTTCGGCGAGGCCGAACTCGTGATCAAGGTAAAGGAGCCGCAGCCGCAGGAGATCGCGCTGCTGCGCAAAGGCCAGGTGCTCTTCACCTATCTGCACCTCGCCGCCGACAAGGCGCAGGCGCAGGGCCTGGCGCGCCAAGGCGTCACCGCGATCGCCTACGAGACCGTGACGGATGCGCGCGGCGGCCTGCCGCTGCTGGCGCCCATGAGCGAAGTCGCGGGACGCATGTCGATCCAGGTCGGCGCGCACTGCCTGGAGAAGGAGCAGGGCGGCATGGGCATGCTGCTGGGCGGCGTGCCGGGCGTGGCCGCCGCCAAGGTGGTGATCCTCGGCGGCGGCGTCTCCGGCACCAATGCCGCGCGCATGGCGATGGGGCTCGAGGCCTATGTCACCGTGATCGACAAGTCGCTGCACCGGCTCAACGAGCTGGACATGCAGTTCGGCTCGCAGCTGCACACGCTCTTCGCCACGCTCGACAACATCGAGCGCGAGGTCCTGTCGGCGGATCTGGTGGTGGGTGCCGTGCTGGTGCCGGGTGCCGCGGCGCCCAAGCTGGTCACCCGCGAGATGGTGCGCAGGATGAAGCCCGGCTCGGTGCTGGTCGACATCTCGATCGATCAGGGCGGCTGCTTCGAGACCAGCAAGCCCACCACCCATGCCGATCCCACCTATGTCATCGACGGCGTCATCCACTACTGCGTCACCAACATGCCCGGCGCCGTCGCGCGCACCTCGACCTTCGCGCTCAACAACGCGACGCTGCCGTTCTGCGTGGCGCTGGCGGAGAAAGGCTGGCGCAAGGCGCTCGCCGAGGACGCGCATCTGCGCAACGGGCTCAACGTGCATGCCGGCAGGATCACCCATGCCGCCGTCGCCCGCGACCTCGGGCTCGAATACCTGGCTCCGGATCAGGCGATCGCTGCCTGAGCGCCCTTAGAGGCCCAGAATCATCAGGCCGCCGACTGCGACGAGCAGAAAATTTCCATCGAGTTGCAGCCGGCGGGATGTGTTGGCGAGTCCGGATGCGATGCGTCGGCTCAGCCACTCTCCGAGCCACAGCAGCACGATGCTGAAGCCGGCGACCGACAGGCCGACCGGGGCCTGACCCAGGCCGGCGACGCCGCCCGCGAAACCCAGGCCAATGTTGTTGATCGACAATGCGCCCGCGAGCGCGAGCGTCTCCCGCAGGCCGATCGGCGCGGCTGTGCCTTCCGCTGTGACGGGCGTCTCGACGCGCTTGCGGGGTCCGCGTCTCTCCGCCCACACGTTGTAGAGCCCCAGACCAGCCAGGAGCAATCCAGCGATGGCGTCGGAGGCCCCCGCGGGGATGTAGCCGTGCAGGCCCTGGCCGATCGTCAGGGGCACCAGAGTGGCCGCTGTCGTCGCGGCCGCGATGAACAGGTTCCTGGCAAGCCCGATCCGCCGTCTTCGCAACCCGTAGGCCAGGCCCACCGGCAGGTTCTCCGTGTTCGCGCCGATGCCGAGCGCGACCACCGATGCGATTTCCGTCCAGGGCGTCATCTTGC
>DATMMM010000278.1:0-2815 GCA_035569735.1 Allostellaceae bacterium
CGCCCAATCCGCGAAGTCGGACATTTGCGGTGCCCGCAGCACGACATGCTCGCCGACGATCGCGGGCAGTTGCTCGGACAGCGTGACGGTTCGAAAGAACGCCATGGACGATCGGCTCACGGATCGCAGGACGATAGAACAACTGCAGCTAGGACTGTTAGCAGACCGTGCCCGGGCCCTGCCCTGCCCGATATCATGCCGCCCTGTGCGCCAGACCTTCCGCGATCGTAGCGGCGCTTTCAAGCCCGGGACCGGGCCCGAGCACCGAGATCGCGGGCCGGCCGCGCGCGAGCAGAGCCCGCCCGGCCGCCCGCGCGCTATCGACGGTCACGGCTTCGATGCGCGCCACCAGTTCCTCGATCGGCACCGGCCGGCCCCAGGCGAACATCTGGCGCGCGATCTGCTCGGCGCGCGCGCCGGAGCTTTCCAGCGCCATCAGCAGGCTCGCCTTCATCTGCACCTTGGCGCGCGTGACCTCGGCCTCGTTCAAGGTCACGGCCGCATTCTCGATCTCGCCGACCACCACCCGCATCAGCTCGGGCACGTCGGCGGCGTCGGTGCCGGCGTAGAGGCCGAACATGCCGGTATCCGAATAGGGCGCGTGAAACGCGTAGATCGAATAGCAAAGGCCGCGGATTTCGCGCACCTCCTGGAACAGGCGCGACGACATCCCGCCGCCGAGCGCGCTGGAGAACACCTGCAGGCTGAACAGCTCGGGATCGCGCTGGGCGAGCCCCTGCATGGCCAACGCCACATGCACCTGCTCGAGATCGCGCGTCTCGATATGCGAGCCGCCAACGAACCGCGCCGGCTCGGGCTTGGGCCCCGACGGCCCGACGAAGCTCGCGAACCGCTGCTCGACGTCGGCGACGACCGCGCGGTGATCGACCGCGCCCGCCGCCACCACCAGCATGTCGGGCGCCCGATAGTTGCGCTTGAGATAGCTCGCCAGCCGCTTGCGGTCGAAGGCGCGCACCGTCTCGCGCTTGCCGAGGATCGAGCGGCCGATCGGCTGCCCCGGAAACGCGGTCTCCTGCAGCCGCTCGAACACCAGGTCGTCGGGCGTGTCCTCGGCGGCGCCGATCTCCTGCACGATGACGTTCTGCTCGCGCTGCAGCTCCTCGGGATCGAACGCGGGATCGGACAAGATGTCGGCCAGCACGTCGAGCGCGAGCGGCACGTCGGCCTTGAGCATGCGCGCATAATAGGCGGTGGCCTCGACCCCGGTCGCGGCATTGAGATCGCCGCCGACCGCCTCGATCTCCTCGGCGATCTGCCGCGCGGTGCGCCGCGACGTTCCCTTGAACGCCATGTGCTCCAGCAGGTGCGAGATGCCGTGCTCGTCCGGCTGCTCGTCGCGGCTGCCGGCACCGACCCAGACCCCGAGCGAGGCGGTCTGCAGATGCGGCATCGCGTCGGTGACGACGTTCAGGCCGGAGGATAGACGGGTGACTTCAACGCTCATGCGGCAGCTCCTTCCCGGGTCGCCCGGCTGGTAGCGAGGATGTGGCGCTCGACCTGCGCCTGGTCGGCGGGCAGCAATGTGAGGCGTTCCGGCCGCTCGGCAAGGTCGGAGAGCCAATCGGGCAGCGGCGGCCGAATGCCGCACGCTGCTGCCATGGCGTCCGGAAATTTTGCCGGATGCGCGGTGCCGAGCACGACCATCGGCACCGCCTTGTCGCGCGCTTCCTTCTCGGCCACCGCCACCCCCACCGCCGTGTGGGGATCGATGAAATGCCCGCTCTCGCGCAGCACGGTGCGGATCGAGGCCGCGGTCTCCTCGGCGTCGGCGCGGCCGGCACAGAAGATCGAGCGCAGGCCGGCAAGCGCCGCGGGCGCGAGGGCGAACCGGCGCGACTGGGCGAGCGAGGCCATCAGGGCCCGCACCGGCTGCGGATCGCGGTCGTATACGTCGAACAGGATGCGCTCGAAATTCGACGCGACCTGGATGTCCATGGAGGGCGACGCCGTCGGCACTACCTCGCGCAGCTCGTAGCTGCCGGTCGCGAGCGTGCGCGCCAGAATGTCGTTGACGTTGGTGGCGATCACCAGCCGCTCGATCGGCAGGCCCATCCGCAGCGCGACGTAGCCCGCATAGACGTCGCCGAAGTTTCCGGTCGGCACCGTGAACGCGACCTTGCGGTGCGGCGCGCCGAGCGCGACCGCCGCCGTGAAGTAGTAGACCACCTGCGCCGCGATGCGCGCCCAGTTGATGGAATTGACGCCCGAGAGCGCCACCCGATCCCGGAAGGCATGATGGTTGAACATCGCCTTGGCGACCGCCTGGCAATCGTCGAACGTGCCCTCGATGGCGAGCGCATGGACGTTGTCGTCGGGCGCGGTCGTCATCATGCGCCGCTGCACGTCGGAGACCCGCCCGTGCGGGAACAGCACATAGAGGTCGGCGCGGGCGCGGCCGCGGAACGCCTCGACGGCGGCGCCGCCGGTGTCGCCGGAGGTCGCGACCACGATGGTGGTGCGCTCGCCGCGCGCCGCCAGGCCATGATCCATGAGCCGGCCAAGCAGCTGCATGGCCAGATCCTTGAAGGCGAGCGTCGGCCCATGGAACAGCTCGAGCACGAAATCGCTCGCCCCGAGCTGCGCCAGCGGGGCGACCGCGGGATGGCGAAAACCGCCATAAGCCTCGCGCGCCATGCGGGCGAGGTCCTGTTCCGCGATGGCGTCGCCCACGAACGGCCGCATCACCTCGACGGCCACCTCCGCATACGGGCGTCCGGCCAAGCCGGCGATGACGGCAGGCTCGAGCCGCGGCCAGGCCTCCGGCACATAAAGGCCACCGTCGCGGGCAAGCCCG
>DATMMM010000279.1:0-14502 GCA_035569735.1 Allostellaceae bacterium
GTAAGAGCGGCGCAGTTCCATGCCTTCGGCGCTGGTCTCCTGGCGCGCGAAATCGACGTGCACCTGGGCCTCGAAGATCTGGTTGCGGCGCTGGTTGGCGCAGCGAAACATCAGGGTCGGCACCCCATTGAAGGGCGTCACGGCCGCGACCCGGCTGAACAGCACCCGCGCGGTCGGCTGTGAGAACCGTGCGAAGATCAGCCCCGCGGCGACCGCGACGCTCGCCATGCCCACGAGCGCCTCGATGGTGACCATGACGTTGGCGTAAAACGTCGCCGGGGCCATCACGCCGAAGCCGATGGTCGCCATGGTCTGCACGCTGAAGAAGAAAGCGTCCGTGAAGGAGCCCGGCTTCGCATTGGCGATGTTGCCGGGCGCCGCGAGGTAGAGGAGCGCAAACACCGCGTTGAAGAGCACATACGCTGCTGCCTGGATGCCGAAGAACCAGCGCCAGGGCATGGTGAGCAGCAGATGATAGGCGTCGAGTCGAGTGATGCGCGCGGAGCCGACCCGGCGCACGCCTTCGGCGCTCCGGGTCGGACGCCAGAGCAGCCTCATGGAGCGGCGCCGAAGAAAAGCTCGAGCCGCGCCGCGATCTCCTCGGGGCGCTCCTCCGCCAAGAAATGGCCGGAGGTGACCGGACCGCCCTCGACGTGGGTCGCCCAGTCCCGCCAGATCGAGAGCCACTGATCGGCCTTGCGCTCGGGCCGCCGCTCGCCCCAGAGCACCAGCAGCGGGCACGCGATCCGCCGCCCGGCCTTCTTGTCGGCCGCATCGAGCTCGGCGTCGATACCGAGCCCCGCGCGGTAATCCTCGCAAGCCGCATGGATTACCGCGGGATTGCGGAACGCGGCGCGGTAGCGCTCCATCGCCTCGGGCGCCAACGCCGCACCCTCGCCGACCCAGCTCGCGACCGTCCAGTCGAGATAGAAATCGGGATCGGCGGCGATGAGGCGCTCCGGCAGATCGAAGGGCTGCGCCAGGAAGAACCAGTGATAGCTGCCATAGGCGAGCGCGCGATCGACCCGCGCCACCATTTCGCCCGTGGGCACGATGTCGAGCAGCGCCAGCCGGCTCACGCGCTCGGGATGATCGAGCGCCAGCCGATAGGCGACGCGTCCGCCGCGATCGTGACCCGTCAGGCCGAAACGCTCGAAGCCGAGCGCCGTCATCACCGCCGCCTGGTCGCGCGCCATCGCGCGCTTGGAATAGGCCGAGTGGTCGGCGGTGTCCGTCGCGGGCCCCCGGCTCTCGCCGTAGCCGCGCAGATCCGGGCAGACCACGGTGAAAGCCCGCGCGAGCCGCGGCGCCACCCGGTGCCAGCAGACGTGGGTCTCCGGGTATCCGTGCAGGAGCAGTAGCGGCGGGCCCGCGCCGCCCACCGCGAGTTGGATCGAAGCCTCGCCCGTATCGATCCGCCGCCTGGCGAAGCCCTCCAGCATCGGCACCTCTAGTCGGCCGCCTGCCGATCGGTCCGGGGCGGCTGCCAGCGCAGCACCGGCTTGCGCGCCGCCAGCGTCTCGTCGAGCCGCCGCCTGGGTGCCAAGCGCGGGCAGCCGTGGAAATACTCGGCCTCGCCCCCCTTGGCGCGCTTCGCCAGCGCCCGCAACACCGCTATGAAGGCGTCCAAGGAGTCCCGGCTTTCGCTCTCGGTCGGCTCCATCAGCAGCGCGCCGTGGACGACCAGCGGGAAATACATGGTCATGGGATGATAGCCCTCGTCGATCATCGCCTTGGCGAAATCGAGGGTAGTGACCCCGGTATCCCTGAGGAAGCGGTCGTCGAACAGCACCTCATGCATGCAGGTGCCGGGAAACGCCGGCGTCAGCTCGCCCTTGAGCCGGGCCAGGAGGTAATTGGCGCTCAGCACCGCGTCCTCCGCGACCTGGCGCAGGCCGTCGGAGCCATGGCTCATCATGAAGGCAAGCGCCCGCACGAACATGCCCATCTGGCCGTGATTGCCCTTGAGCCGGCCGATGCTGCGGCGAGCGGCGCCCTGGGCGCGCTCGAGGAGCTCGAACCCCTTGGCGCCGTGCGCCACCCACGGGGTCGGCGCAAATTCCGCCAAGCTCTCCGCCAGCACCACGGGCCCGCTCCCGGGCCCGCCGCCGCCATGGGGCGTGGAGAAGGTCTTGTGCAGGTTGATGTGCATCACGTCGATGCCGAGATCGGCGGGCCGCACCCGCCCCACGATGGCATTGAAGTTAGCGCCGTCGCAGTAGAAGAACGCGCCGGCGGCGTGCACGGCATCGGCGATCTCGCGGATCTCCCGCTCGAAAAGGCCGCAGGTGTTCGGGTTAGTGAGCATAAGCGCCGCGACATCCGGACCGAGCTTCGCCTTGAGCGCCACGAGATCGACCCGGCCTTCGGCATTCGCGGGGATCGGGTCCACCGCGAAGCCGCAAGCGGCGGCGGTCGCGGGGTTGGTGCCGTGCGCGGATTCCGGCACCAGGACGCGCGTTCGCTTTTCGCCGCGCGCTTCCAGCGCCGCGCGAATGCACATCATGCCGCAGAGCTCGCCATGGGCGCCCGCACCCGGCGACAGCGCCACCGCGGGCATGCCCGTCAGCGTCTTCAGCCAATGCGCGAGCGTGTCCATCAGCTCGAGGGCGCCCTGCACCGTCGAGACCGGCTGCAGCGGGTGAACGTCCGCGAATCCCGCAAGCCGCGCCACCCGCTCGTTGAGCCGGGGGTTGTGCTTCATGGTGCAGGAGCCCAGCGGATAGATCCCGGTGTCGATGGCGTAGTTCTTCTGCGAGAGTCGCGTGTAGTGCCGCACGACCTGCGGCTCCGAGAGCCCCGGCAACCCGATCGGTCCCTCGCGCGTGACGCCGCCGAGCCGGCTCTTGACCGCCGGCGGCTCCGGCAGGTCGACGCCGGTGCGGCCGGGCGCGTCCTGCTCGAAGAGCAGTGGCTCCTCGATCTGCAGGCCGCGGTTGCCGCTGACCGTGGGGCTTGCCTTGCCATCGCCCCGGAACTGGCTCACCGCCTGGCTCCAATCGCTCATGACAGCACCTGCGCGAGCGCCGTTGCGAAGGCCGACATGTCCGCCTCGGTCGTGGTCTCGGTGGCGGCGACCAGGAGCAGGTTCTTGAGCGTGGGCTTCCCAGGATAGAGCCGGCTTGCGGGCACGCCGGCCAGGATCTTCTTGCGCGCCAGCCGCTCCACCACGCCCGCCGCGGGTTTCGGCAATCGCACGGTGAACTCGTTGAAGAAAGTGTCGTTCACCAGGCTGACGCCCGGGACGGAAGCGAGCCGCTCGGCGAGCGCCACCGCCTTGGCGTGGTTGAGCGCCGCCAGCCGCGTGAAGCCCGCCTCGCCCAGCAGCGCCAGATGGATCGACGCCGCCAGCGCGCACAGGCCTGAGTTCGTGCAGATGTTGCTGGTGGCCTTTTCCCTGCGAATGTGCTGCTCGCGCGTCGAGAGGGTGAGGACCCAGCCGCGCCGGCCGTCGGCGTCCACGGTCTCGCCGACCAGCCGCCCCGGCATTTGTCGGACGTAGCGCTCGCGAGTCGCGAACAATCCGAGATGCGGGCCGCCGAAATTGAGCGCGTTGCCGAGGGATTGGCCTTCGCCCGCGACGATGTCGGCGCCCATGGCGCCCGGCGATTTGACCGCCCCGAGCGACACCGCCTCGGTCACCACGACGATCAGCAGGGCGCCCGCCTTGTGGCAGGCCTCGGCCAAGGCCGAGTAATCCCTCACATGACCGAAGGCGCCGGGGCTCTGCACCACCACGCAGGAGGTGGCGCCGTCGATCTGAGAGGCAAGGTCCTCGCGCGCTTCGGGATCGGGCTCGGCGAGCTTTGCCTGAAATCCCACGAAGCGCGCATGGGTGCGCGTCACCTCACGGTAGTGCGGATGCAAGCCGCCCGACAGGATCGCCTTCTTCCGCTGGGTGACGCGGTTCGCCATCATCACCGCCTCGGCGCAGGCGGTGGCGCCGTCGTACATCGAGGCGTTCGCCACCTCCATCCCCATCAACAGCGCGATCTGGGTCTGGAACTCGAACAGCATCTGCAGCGTGCCCTGCGATATCTCCGGCTGATAGGGCGTGTAGGACGTCAGGAACTCGCCGCGCTGGATGAGGTGATCGACCGACGCGGGCACGTGATGGCGATAGACGCCGGCGCCGACGAAGCTCGGCACCGCGCCCGCGACCAGGTTCTTGGCGGCCATGGCGGCGAGCGCGCGCTCGACCTCGAGCTCGCCCTGGGCGCGCGGCAGATCGACCAGACCATCCAGGCGCGCCGCCTGCGGCACGTCCGCGAAGAGCGTCTCGATCGAAGGCACGCCGATTGCGGCCAGCATCGCCTGGCGGTCGGCGGCGGTGAGCGGGAGATACCGCATCAGCCGAGCCCCTCGACGTAGGCCTTGTACTGCGCTTCGTCCATGAGAGCCTCGAGCTCCTTCGGCTTGGCGACCGTCATCTTGAAGAACCAGCCCTCACCCATGGGATCGGCGTTGACGCGGCCGGGCTCGCCCGCGAGCTCGGCGTTGACAGCCGTCACCTCGCCGGAGATCGGCGCATAGACCTCGCTGGCGGCCTTCACCGATTCAACCACCGCCGCCTCCTTGCCTTGCTCGAGCTTGCGGCCGACCTCGGGCACCTCGACGTAGACGACGTCGCCGAGCTGGGTCTGCGCGTAATCGCTGATGCCGACCACGGCGGCGGCGCCGTCGATGCGTACCCATTCGTGGTCCTTGCTGTATTTGAGCGTCATGAGTGTTCCTCCCTATGCGGTCGTTTTAGCCGCGGTGATAGCGATGAGTGACGAAGGGCAACGGCACCACGCGAGCGGGCCTCGGCGTGCCCCGCACCATCAGCGAGACCGACGTACCGATCGCCGCGTGCGCGCTCGCCACATAGCCCATGGCGATCGGACCATCGATGCTGGGTCCGAAGCCGCCGCTGGTGATGCGGCCGATGACGGCGCCGTCCTTATCCAGTATCTCGGTGCCCTCGCGCGCGGGCGCGCGACCTTCGGGCTGCAGGCCCACGCGCTTGCGCGCGCTGCCCTCGCGGAGCTGGCGCAGGATCACATCCGCCCCGGGGAAGCCGCCGCCCTCGCGCCGGCGCTTGCCCAGGGCGAAGCCGAGACCGGCCTCGACCGGCGTGGTCGAGCCGTCGATGTCGTGACCGTAGAGGCAAAGGCCGGCCTCCAGCCGCAAGGTGTCGCGCGCGCCCAGCCCGATCGGCTTCACCTCGGGCTCGGCGAGCAGGCGCCGGGCCAGGCGGTCGGCGGCTTCGGCGGGCAGCGAGATCTCGAAGCCGTCCTCGCCGGTGTAACCGGAGCGGGAGATCAGGCAGGGAATGTCCGCTACTTTATGCGTCGCCGCGGTCATGAACCGCATGGCCTTGACCTCGGGCGCCAGGCGTCCGAGCACCGCGACGGCGGCAGGCCCTTGCAGCGCCAGCAGCGCGCGGTCCAGGAGCGGCGTCACCGCGACCGCGGGCTCGAGCTCGCGCTTCAGATGCTCGACGTCGGTGAGCTTGCAGGCGGCGTTCACCACCAGATGCAGGTGGTCGCCGAGATTGGTCACCATGAGATCGTCGAGGATGCCGCCGCTCGCGTTGGTCAACAGCGTGTAGCGCATGCGATCACGCTCGAGCGCCTGGATGTCGCCGGGAACCAGGCGCTCGAGCGCTTGCGCGCTGCCGGCGCCGTCGAGCCGCACCTGGCCCATATGCGAGACGTCGAAGAGGCCCGCCTGGCTGCGCGTGTGCAGATGCTCGGCCACGATGCCGGTCGGATATTGCACCGGCATCTCGTAGCCCGCGAACGGCACCATGCGGGCGCCAAGCGCCACATGGAGCGCGTGGAGCGGCGTCTTCTGCAGAGGTGCCTGAGGTTGATCGCTCACGGAGGCTCCGGACGGTTCGAGGGCCGCCTCGGCGATTGCCGAGACGGATACCCCTCTGTCCGGGAACCTGAAAGATTCACCGCCGGAAATCCCCGCGGTTTACCTCTTCGGTGAGACGCGCAAGCCTGCGCGCCTGCTTTCCAGAGTGCCCTCGCCCTGACGGTCCTTCTGCCTGAGAGTTTCCGGGGCGGTTGCTCCTTCGGCGCCGGCCACCGCGCTCTCCTCGGCGCGCTGCCCAGTCTCTCCCATCGGGGTGCTTACGGCACGGAGCGGACCTTAGCACCGGTGGCCTTCGATGACCAGCTTGGGGCATCGGCCGGTCGCCATAGTGTCGACAAATTCATCGGCATCCTGGAGCACCATCAGAGTCCATAGGAGTGACGACCGTGATGACCGTGCCTTCGCGATGGGCGGGGGATACGGGGGGATTGCTGTCGGCGAACAGACTGAACGCAGCGCTGTTTGCGATTGTGGCGGCATTGTGGATCGGTGCGCTGGTGATGCCTGATCTGGCGACCTGTGCCTATGGCAAGCCGCAATGGGCGCCGGGATACGTGACGCTGATCACGGGCTGGGCCGGCCCGCTGATGATGTTCTGGCATCCATCGGTCGGCATGTTCGCCTGGTACGCCAACGTGCTTCTGCTGATCTGCATGGCGAGAATGCTCGCGGGACGCGCACCGCCCCTGCCCTACGCGATGTCGGGCCTGATGCTCGCTTTGACCGCGTTCGCGCCGCTCTACTTCTACAGCGACGCCAGCGGCGAGGATCCTCTGTGCGGGCGCGGCCCGGGTTTCTGGGTCTGGATTTCGGCCTTCGCGGTCACCGCGGCCGCCGCGGCGTGGGAGAGCTCGCGCTGGCGGCCAGTCTCGGCGCACTGAGAGGCGGCGCTCAGCCCTCCGTCTTTGGTGCGTGGTCGCGATTGTATTGCAGCTCGTCCGGCGTGAGCCGAAATCCGAAGAGGATGGCGTAATCGGCTCCGGTTGCGTTCGCCGGCAGGGGCAGAAGAGTCTCCAGCTCCTCCGTGTCTTCGAGGCGCTGCTGCGTCGTTGGCCACTGCAGATCAATGACGAAATCACGTTCCGACAAAATCTGCTGATTGCGATTTATGATCGCCGCGAAATACGTCACCTGCGCCTTCTTGACGTCGGTCCGGGCGCGCAAGGCGCTGATACCGAGCTTATTCGAGACGACGAGCCCCCCTCTTTTCTTGTCCATCTCACAGCTCACCTCTGCCTTCAGCATAACCGCGCCGTAGGTTACGTCAGTATCCTGGCGGCCAGGACCAGGGCCGAATCGAGCGATGGAATGTAACTCGGGAACGATTGCAACACTCGGGCATGGAGGCTGGCGTCCGGCTCCCGAGCAGGCGGCGACCGCGAGCGCCAAGGCCGCGGCCGGAACGGCCCGGACGAGTAGTACACCCATGATGCGAGAGCGGTTCAAATCCGGTTGTGGGTGCCGTCGCAGAGCGGCTTCCCGCCGGTCCGCTTGCAGCCGCAGAACCAGACTTCTTGCGATTTCTCCGCCATGTACTGCTGCGGCGACAGGCCCGTCCCCTTGTGCGAGCCGTCGCAGAACGGCTGGTTCTTGCTGCGACCGCACGCGCACCACCAATACTCTTTCCCCGCCTCCACGGTCACGCCGTAAGGTGATTTCTGCGCCGAAATCGGCTCCGCCATGACCCCTCTTCCCCATCACGGTTCGCTGGACTAACGTCGGCCCCGGATCGTCGCCGGATGCCCCGGCCGAATGCGGGCGCAACTTTAAGCGAGCGCGTCGAGGCGCACAAGGGTTGGGCCCTGAGAATCCGAGGCACCGCATGAGCATTGCGCCGGGATCGAGCGTGCACTCCACGAAACTCCACATCCAATCCGCGGCGCGCGCGTAAGCACGCCATGGCGGTCTATACCGACGTCGGCGACGAGGAGCTCACCGCCTTCATCCGCGACTACGACATCGGCGAGGTCGTCTCCTGCAAGGGCATCGCAGAGGGCGTGGAGAATTCGAATTTCCTCCTGCGCACCGAGCGCGGCACCTTCATCCTGACGCTCTACGAGAAACGGGTGCAACCGCAAGACCTGCCGTTCTTCATCGCGCTGATGGAGCATCTCGCCGGGCGGGGCATCGCGTGTCCGACGCCGGTGAAGGCGCGCGACGGCGTGGCGCTGCGCTCGCTTGGCGGGCGGCCGGCAGCGATCGTCACCTTCCTCGATGGCTTGTGGCCGCGCCGCATCCTGCCGTTTCACTGCGCGGGCGTCGGCGACGCGCTCGCGAAGCTGCACCTTGCCGGATCAAGCTTCGCGATGCGCCGGCCGAACAACCTTTCGGTCGCGGGCTGGCGCCCGCTCTTCGAGGCCTGCGAGGCGCGCGCCCACGAGGTGAAGCCGGGTCTCACCCAGGAGCTCGGCCAGGAACTCGCGGAACTGGAGCAGCGCTGGCCCACGGATCTGCCGGTGGGCACCATCCATGCCGACCTGTTCCCCGACAATGTCTTCTTCCGCGGCGAGGCCGTGTCGGGATTGATCGACTTCTATTTCGCCTGCACGGATTTCCTGGCCTATGACGTCGCGATCTGTCTCAACGCGTGGTGCTTCGAGTCCGATGGCGATTTCAACGTGACGAAGGCTCGGCAGCTCCTGTCGCATTATCGGTCGAAGCGGCCGCTTTCGGAGCCGGAATACGCGGCCTTGCCGCTGCTCGCCCGCGGCAGCGCGCTGCGGTTCCTGCTGACGCGGCTCTACGATCTCCTGAACCATCCCGAGGGCGCGCTGGTACGTCCGAAAGACCCGCTCGAATACCTGCGCAAGCTGCGCTTCCATCGCGGCATCGCGCGCACGAGCGCCTATGGCCTCGACGGATGAGCGAGGGCGCCGAGGACGACGTTGTCGACATCTTCACGGACGGCGCCTGCAGCGGCAATCCGGGACCCGGCGGCTGGGGCGCGATCCTGCGTTATCACGGACACGAGCGCGAGCTCTCGGGCTTCGAGCCCCTCACGACCAACAACCGCATGGAGCTGATGGCGGCGATCGCCGCGCTGGAGGCGCTGAAACGCCCCTCGCATGTCCGCCTGCACACCGACAGCCGCTATGTGCGGGACGGCATCACCACTTGGATCCACGACTGGAAGCGGCGGAATTGGCGCACGGCCGACAAGAAGCCGGTCAAGAACGTCGATCTCTGGCAGCGGCTCGCCGCCGCGCTCGAGCCGCACCAGGTGGAGTTCATCTGGGTGCGCGGTCACGCCGGCCATCCCGAGAACGAGCGCGCCGATGCGCTGGCACGCGCCCAGATCGTGGCGCACCGATGAGGTGACCGATGCTGCTCCAGGGCCTCGCAATCCTGACGACGGCGCTCTTCACGGGCGCGGCGGTCTATGTGAGCGTGGTCGAGCAGCCGGCGCGGCTCACCTGCCCCATCGACGTCGCGATCGCGGAATGGCGGCCAAGCTATCGGCGGGCCACCGTCATGCAAGCCTCGCTCGCCGTGCTGGGCACGCTCTCGGGCATCGCTGCGGGCATTTCGAGCGGCGGCGTCGTTTGGATCGTGGCGGCCTTCATGCTGAGCGCCGTGGTGCCCTTCACGCTCTTCGTGATGGCGCCCACGAACCAGCGGCTCGAGGACCCCGCGCTCGACCTCTCGAGCGCGGAGGCACGAGACCTGCTCACCCGCTGGGGCCATCTGCACGCCGTGCGGACGTCGATCAGTCTTGTGGCGCTGCTGCTGATGCTGTTCGCGAGGTTCTAGACTCGTCTAGCCGAAGAACCGCGCCTTCATGCGCTCGCAATACTCCACCCTCGCGCCGAACAAGAAGGGCGGGGTATCGCCCCGCCCTTTGTATCTTTGCCGAGTCTGCTCGGCTCAGAGCGCCTTCAGCACGGCTTCCGCGCTCGACACCTCGAAGGCGCCGGGGTTCTCGACGTTGAGCGCCTTGACCACGCCGTCGTCCGCCACCAGGGCGTAGCGCCGCGAGCGCTTGCCCATGCCGTAGCCCGTGCCGTCCATCTCCAGGCCCACCGCGCGGGTGAAGTCGCCGTTCCCGTCGGCCAGCATCAGCACCTTGTTCTCGACCTTCTGATCCTTGCCCCAGGCACTCATCACGAAGGCATCGTTCACCGAGAGACAGGCGATGGTGTCGACGCCCTTGGCCTTGAGATCGCCGGCCTTCTGTACGAAGCCCGGCAGGTGCTTCGCCGAGCAGGTCGGCGTGAAGGCGCCCGGCAGCGCGAACAGCACGACCTTTTTGCCCTTGAAGATCTCGTCCGTGGTGATGTCCTTGATGCCGTCGGATGTCATGTGCTTGAGCTTCACCGACGGGATCCTGTCGCCAACCTTGATCATTGCCTTTCCCCTTCTTTTGCGATCGTGACTGGAGTTTCGAAAGCGGTGCGGGCTGCGCCACGCATGCCCGACAACATAGCGAGTAGACGCCTGAAAATCACCCCCCGCTCGGTGGGTTTTGCGGAGCAATGCCGGCGTTCGCGGGGCTGCGCGCGCGGTTGAGCGCGCTCAGCACATCGCCCGGCGTCAGCAGCTCCGAGAGCGGGATGCCCTGCGGCGCGCTCGGGCCGTAGACCGCGTTGAAGGGAATCCCGTAGCGGCCGTAGCTCTTGAGGTAAGCGGCGATGATGGGATCGGGCCGGGTCCAATCGGCGGCCATGGCGACTATGCCGGGCGCGCCGAGGCTTTCGCGGACCGCCGCCTGATCGAGCACCAGCCGCTTGTTGGCCTGACAGGTCAGGCACCATTGCGCGGTCACGTCGACGAACACGATCTTGCCTTCGGCGACGAGCTCGGCAATCCGGCTGCGATCGAAAGGCTGCCAGAGCGCATCATCGCTCGCGGACGCGGAGGCCTCCGGGAGCGTGGGACCGATACCCGCGGCGACGAGCGCCACGATGACGGCAAGGCTCACGCCGGCCGCTCGAAACCGCGACGCCTCGAGGGCGCCCAAAGACACCAGAAGGGCCGCGAGCGCCGCCGCGACGACGAGCGCGACGCTCTCCCCCGCCTCCGCGCTCAGGACATAGACCAGCCAAGCGGCGGTGCCGACCAGCGCCACGCCCAGGATCCGGCGCAGCACGATCATCCAGCGTCCGGGCTTCGGCAGCCAGCGCGCGACACCGGGTGCCAGCGCCACGGCCAGATAGGGCAGCGCCAAGCCAAGTCCGAGCATCGCGAAGATCAGGAGAATGTCCAGGCTGCTGCCCGCGAAGGCAAATCCGATGGCGGTGCCGAGGAACGGCGCCGAGCAGGGCGTCGCCAAAAGCGTGGCGAAGGCGCCCGCGGCGATATTGCCCGCGAGCGAGCCGCCGTGCGACGCGGCGGGCCCGCGATCGGCGATGAAGCGCGGCAGCGGCACCTCGAACCAGCCCCAGAGGTTGGCGGCGAAGAGCGTGGTGAGTGCCGCCATGGCGGCGAGGAACACCGGCTGCTGGAACTGCAATCCCCAGCCGACCGAAACGCCGCCCGCGCGCAATCCGATCATGACGCCGGCGAGCAGTAGGAAGGACAGCAGGATCCCGGCGGATGTCGCGAGAAAGCCGCGCCGGAGCGCCCTCGAGCCGCCGGTCGCATGGCCCACGGCGCCCAGCAGCTTCAAGGAGAGCACCGGCAGCACGCAGGGCATCAGATTGAGAATGAGGCCGCCGATCAGCGCCGTCAGCAACATCGGCAAGAGCGCGGCGAGCTCGGGCGGCGGCGCGGCGGCGACCGGGATGGTCGCGGCCTCCATCGCGCGGTTGCCGTCCACCACGGTGATCACCAGGTCCTGGTTCGGCAACTGGGCAAGATCCGGAGGGTTGCCATAGGCTCGGAGCTTCAGCAGCGGATGGGCGGGATCATCCAGCACCATGACGGGAGCGCTGAAGCCGATGCCGTCGGGCCCCTCCACGAAGGCGTCGGGATGCGCCAGCGGCGGAATCGCCGCAAGCGCGAGGGTCAGCACCGGCTTCGCCCCGGTCTCCAGGCTCGCACCCTCGAGACGGATGCCCGAAGCCGTGCCGTCACCCGGCACCTGCGCGCGGTAGCGCCCGATCAGCGCGCCGAAGCCCGTCATACCCGCCGGCGCCGGCGCCGCCGGCAGATCGAGGGCGAGCGTCGTCTCGTAGGGAACGCAGACGATCTCGCAAGTGAGGTACTGCAACGCCGCGCGCAGCCGGAGCGGCTCGCCGGGCTTGGCGAGCTTGGCGGCGATCGGCAGCACGACCGCATTCTGATAGCCCATGGTCTCGAGGCCGAGGACCGTGAAGCGCTCCGGCGCCGGCCAAGCGACGGCCGCTCCCGCGAGGTTCTCCGAGCCCGCCCAATCGAGGCGCGGTGGGTAACCGGCATCGCCGGGCGAGCGCCAATAGATCTTCCAATGCGGCTCCAGCTCGAACTGCAGCCCGAGCCAGACTGCATCGCCCGAGCCCACGCTGGTATCGGCGGCGATCAGCCGCACGCGGCCCTGCTCGGTGCTGAACCAGGGCGAGGCCGCCTCCTCGGCGCGAAGCACGCGCGGTGACAGCAGGAGAGCAAACACCAGCACCAAGGTGCGGATGGCCAGACCCATGGAGGAGGGTCGTCCGCGGGACGGGAGTTGAGACCAGCCAGGCATTAAGGGTTCCTGGCCCGCTTATATAGGGGATTCTCCCGGGGTGGTAGCTCACAACCCCGTCACCCCAGCGCGCTTGCAAGCGGGCAGCCCGAGGCCTATCTCAAATCCGAGCGAGAACAAGGAGATCGCCTCGTGGCGGACCCAAAGACACCGCGGCCGTCCCGGCCGCAAACTCCGAGAAACCGGCCCGCAGCGGCCGGATCGGCGCGGGAGCGTCCGGAAAAAGCCAGCCGGTCAGCGGCCAGCCTGGACCAGACCTCCCTCACGGGCCAGCTTCTGATCGCCATGCCCCAGATGCAGGACCCCCGCTTCGCGCGAACCGTGATCTACCTATGCGCGCACGGCAGCGAAGGCGCCATGGGCTTGGTGGTGAACAAGTTCCTGGACGACCCGCCGGTCACCCTCTCCAAGCTGATGGACCAGCTCGGCATTGCCGCCGGAGGCCTCAAGGCGGACCCGCGCGTCCATCGCGGCGGGCCGGTCGAGGAAGGCCGCGGTTTCGTGCTCCACTCCGCTGATTACACCGAGGAGGCGACACTGGTGGTCGGCGACAACGTGGCACTCACCGCGACTCTCGACATCCTGCGGGCGATCGGCCGAGGCGAGGGACCGAAGCGGAGCCTGCTGGCGCTCGGCTACGCCGGCTGGGGTCCCGGCCAGCTCGACGCCGAGATGCAAGCCAATGGCTGGCTGCATGTCGACGCCGACGAGACGCTGGTGTTCGACCCGAATTCCAAGGACAAGTGGCAGCAGGCGCTCGCCAAGATCGGCATCGACCTGACCGCCCTGTCCGGCGACGCCGGACACGCCTGAGGGCTGCGCGACCGCCTGACGCGCTGACATCGAATACCGCGTCCGCGCCTTATGCATTAAGAATGGCC
Source organism: Allostellaceae bacterium (assembly GCA_035569735.1). Taxonomy (GTDB): domain Bacteria; phylum Pseudomonadota; class Alphaproteobacteria; order ATCC43930; family CGMCC-115725; genus DASZHJ01. The sequence continues at coordinate 13,348 of DATMMM010000279.1, forward strand.
GGACATGAGCGCCGGCCCAACAGTTGCACCCTCCACCCATGCGAGTTCGAGCCGAGGCGTGGTGGCAGCGGGGCACTCCGATGAGGTCGCTGCGGGCCTCGCCATGCTCGAGGACGGCGGCAACGCCATCGATGCCACGGTCGCCGCCGCTTTCGCGGGCTACGTGGTCGAGCCCGCCATGTGCGGCCTCGGCGGCTACGGCCGGATGTCTGCCTATGTCGCCGAGCGCCGTGAGCTGATCTCGGTCGATCACTACCTGCGCGCGCCCGGCGCGGCGCGACCCGACATGTTCGAGATCGATGAGGCGAAGGGTCTCAAATACTGCGAGACGCCCTACACCAAGGGGCTGCGCGCCGAGCGCGGCGCGCTTGCCGTCGGCGTGCCCGGCGCGGTCGCTGGCCTTTATTGGGCGCAGCGTCACCTCGGGCGCTTGCCCTGGGCTGCGGTGCTGCAGCCCGCGATCATGCTGGCCAAGGCCGGGCTCGAGGTCACGTGGCCGCTCGTCCTGCGCCTCGCCGAGAACCTCGATCCCATCCGCGAGAGGCCGGCGCTGGCAGCAATGGTCCTGCCGGGCGGAGGCCTGCCACGCGCGCCCGGACAGGTCGAGCCCGGCGATCGGTTGCCGATGGACGATCTCGCGGCAACGCTCACGCGTATTTCCGAGGAGGGTGCCGCTGGCTTCTATTCCGGACCGGTCGCCGAGGCGATTTGCGCCGCCTGCCAAGAGAGCGGCGGGATTCTCGCGCGCGAAGATCTGGAGACTTATCGGCCGCGCATCCGGCGCGAGACGCCGCGGCGCTATCGCGGCCTCGACTACGTCACCTGCTGCGATCCCGTGGGATACGAGGCGCTCAACATCCTCGAGCATTTTGACCTCGCGGCGTTCCGGCCGGACGCGCTGGAAGTCCGCCACCTGGTCGCGGAGGCGCTGGCAGCGTCCTTCGTCGACAACATCGCGCATTACGGCGATCCCGATTTCATCGGGCCCGGCCCCGCCGCCGCGCTCTCCGATCCCGCGCTGGGCGCGCGGCGCGCGGCGATGCTGAGCCCCGAGCGCGCGCTTCCTCGGCCGGTCGCGGCCATCGATCCCGGCAGCGGGGATCGTGCCGGGATCGCGGAGCGCCTCAAGGACGTGCCCTGGCCGCCGAAGCTCGC
>DATMMM010000280.1:0-8891 GCA_035569735.1 Allostellaceae bacterium
GGTGCCGCTTTCGGCGCGCCGAACGCGCCTAAGGAGCCGGAACCGATCCTGGTCGGCCTCGCCGGCCCGATGTCCGGCAATTTCGCGACCATGGGCGAGCAGATGAAGCGCGGCGCGCAACGGGCGATCGACGACATCAACGCCAAGGGCGGCGTGCTCGGCCGGAAGCTGAAGCTCGTCGTCGGGGACGACGGCTGTGATCCGCAGCAGGCCTCGACGGTCGCCGGACAATTCGCGCAGCAAAAGACCGTACTGGTCGTCGGCCATTTCTGCTCGAGCGCCTCCATCGCGGCCTCGGTCGTCTATGCCCAAGCCGGGATCATGCAGATCACGCCGGCCTCGGGCGACCCGAAGCTCACGGAGGACGCGGCCTCGAAGGGCTGGACCAACATATTCAGCATCGCCGGAAGGGCCGACGCGCAAGGTGCGGTCGCGGGCGAGTACCTCGCCTCCAAGTACAAGGGCAAGAAGGTCGCCATCCTCGACGACAGATCGCCCTACGGCAAAGGCCTCGCCGCCGAGACCCGGAAATCCATGAACAAGAAGGGTCTGAAAGAAGTGTTCTTCGAGGAGATATCGCAGGGCGACACGGATTTTTCTCCGCTCATCGCCAGGCTCAAGCAGGCCGGCGTCGTCGCGGTTTATTTCGGCGGCTATCAGGCCGAGGCGGCGCTGTTGGTGCGCCAGGCCCAAGGGCAGGGCCTCGGCGCGCAATTCGTCGCCGGCGACGCTCTGGTCACCGACGAGTTCTGGAAGGCAAGCGGGCCTGCGGGCGAGGGCGTGCTGATGACCTTCCGGCCCGATCCGCGCAACCTCCCCGCTGCCCAGGACGTGGTCGAGGAGTTCAGGCAGCAGGACTACGATCCCGCGGGCTACACGCTCTTCAGCTACGCCGCGCTGCAAGTCTTCGCCGACGCGGCGGGTCAAGCGAAGTCATTGAAGTTCGCCGAGCTCGTCAGGGCTCTCCACGCGCACAAGTACAACACCGTGGTGGGCCCGATCGCCTTCGACAAGAAGGGCGACGTCCTCAATCCCGATTATGCCCTCTATCTCTGGCACGACGGCAAGTACGCGGAGCAGAAGAAGGGGTCGTAAGCGCTGTTATTTCTTGGCGCCGCGTCCCGCGCCCGATCCGCTGCGGCCGAGGCCGATCTGCTTGGCGAAGGCAGAGCGCTGCTGGGCGTAGTTGGGCGCGACCATCGGGTAATCCGCGGGCAGCCCCCATTTGGCGCGATAGGCGTCCGGCGTCAAACCATAGGTCGAGCGCAAGTGCCGCTTCAGCATCTTCAGCTTCTTGCCGTCCTCGAGACAGATCAAGTAATCGGCCGTGATCGATTTGCGCACCGGTACCGCCGGCTTGATCGCGTCGCCGCGGCCGTCCAGCGGCCCATGATCGAGCGCGCGCAACGAAGAGTAGACGGACGCGATGACGTCCGCGAGCTGTCCAGTGGGGAGCGTATTGTTGCTGACGTAAGCCGCGACCACCTCGGTGGTCATGCGCAGCAACTGGTCTTCCGCGCCTTTCCCCGCCGGAACTTGTTCAGCCATTATCTTGCCCCTTGAATTATATCCCGCGATTAGTGGGGTTATTCTTTCAGGCGGGACTGTTAGTGTCAATGGAAGCGGTGAATTGTCCTAATAACGGGGCCTTCGGCATCTTCGGCGTATAAGGCGGGGCCGGATGCCGCTTCTTCTGCTTGCGAGAGGGCTCCGGCGTGCCGGCCGCCCTCGGCCGGAGCCCCGCCCGCCCAGGGACGCGAGCCATGGTGGGCATGCTCGCACCCGCCCGCGAGATTTGGTAGGATCGCGGGCTTAACATCCGTCATCACCGGGTGCCATGGTCGAGACGATCGCAATCGCTGCCGATCACGCCGGCTACGATCTGAAGGCTCTCCTCGTTCCCGAGCTCAAGTCCCTGGGGTTCGAGGTGCTGGATCTCGGGACTGACAGTGGGGATTCCGTGGATTATCCCGACTTCGCCGACGCGCTCGCCCGCGCAATCGAGCGCGGCCAGGCAAAGCGCGGCGTGCTCGTCTGCGGAACCGGCCTCGGCATCGCGATCGCGGCCAACCGGCATCGCTGGGTGCGCGCGGGCGTCTGCCATGACGCCACCACTGCTCGCCTGGCGCGGCAGCACAACGACGCCAATGTGCTGGCGCTCGGCGCCCGGGTGGTGGGGTCCGAGGTCGCCAAGGATTGCCTGCGCGCTTTCCTCGCCACCGAATTCGACGGCGGGCGCCATGCGCGCCGCGTCGCCAAACTGTCCTGACCCGCCCATCCAAGTTCGGATCTTCGATGCCCCTGCAAAACCCGCGTACCGCCCTCAGTCCTGACGATGCTTTCTTCCGCGCTACCGTCGCGGAGAGCGATCCCGAGCTCAACGCCGCCCTCCGGAAGGAGCTCGGTCGCCAGCGCGACCAGATCGAGCTGATCGCGTCGGAGAACATCGTCTCGCGCGCCGTGCTGGAGGCGCAGGGCTCGGTGCTCACCAACAAATACGCCGAGGGCTATCCGGGCCGGCGCTACTACGGCGGCTGCGAGTTCGTCGACGAGGCCGAGCAACTCGCGATCGACCGCGCCAAGCGCTTGTTCGAGTGCAAATTCGCGAACGTGCAGCCGCATTCGGGCTCGCAGGCGAACCAGGGCGTGCTGCTGGCGCTGCTGAAGCCCGGCGACACGATCCTCGGCATGTCGCTCGCGGCTGGCGGCCATCTGACGCACGGCTCGCCGGTCAACCTCTCCGGCAAATGGTTCCGCGCGGTCGCCTATGGCGTGCGCCGCCAGGACGCGCTGATCGATCTGGATGAGGTCGAGCGCGTGGCGCGGGCGGAAAAGCCGAAGCTCATCATTGCCGGCGGCTCCGCCTATCCGCGCGTCATCGACTTCAAGCGCTTCCGCGAGATCGCCGATGCCGTCGGCGCTTTCCTCATGGTGGACATGGCGCATTTCGCGGGGCTGGTGGCGGGCGGCGCATTCCCGAGCCCGCTGCCACACGCCCATGTCGTGACCACCACGACGCACAAGACGCTCCGCGGTCCGCGCGGCGGCATGATCCTTGCCAATGACGAGGAAATCGGGAAGAAGCTCAACAGCGCGATGTTCCCGGGCTTGCAGGGCGGCCCGCTCATGCACGCAATCGCCGCCAAGGCCGTGTGCTTTGGCGAGGCGCTGCGACCGGAGTTCAAATCCTATGCGCGCGCCGTCGTCGAGAACGCGCGCGCGCTGGCGGCGAGCTTGGCGGAGCGCGGGCTTGCCATCGTCTCCGGCGGCACCGACTGTCACCTGATGCTGGTCGATCTCCGGCCGAAGCAGCTAACGGGCCGTCTTGCCGAGCACGCGCTGGAGCGAGCGGGCATCACCTGCAACAAGAACGGCATTCCCTTCGATCCCGAGAAGCCGACGGTGACATCCGGTATCCGGCTCGGCAGCCCGGCCGCGACCACGCGGGGCTTCGGCCAGGCGGAATTCCGGCAGGTGGGCGAGCTCATCGTCGAAGTGCTGGACGGGCTCAGGGCGAATGGCGAGGCGAACGCCGCGGTGGAGGCGGCGGTCAGGCAAAAAGTACGCGGGCTCTGCGAGCGCTTCCCGGTCTATCCGGGGCTCTGAGGCGCCAAGGGGCGGGGGAAGCATCTCAGGGAGGGTCGGATGCGCTGTCCGTTTTGCGGATGCGAGGATACGCAGGTCAAGGATTCGCGGCCGACCGAGGATCGCGCGGCGATCCGCCGGCGCCGGTTCTGCCCGAATTGCGCCGCGCGCTTCACCACCTTCGAGCGCGTGCAGTTGCGCGAGCTCACGGTGCTCAAGAAGAACAACCAGCGCGAGCCCTTCGACCGCGACAAGCTTGCGCGCTCGATCCATATCTCGCTGCGCAAGCGCCCGGTCGAGCCCGAGCGCGTGGAGCGCGTGATCAATTCCATCGTCCGCCAGCTCGAGAGCTCCGGCGAGACCGAGATCCCCAGCGACATGATCGGCGGGCTCGTGATGGAATCCTTGGCAAGCCTCGATCAGGTCGCCTACGTTCGCTTCGCCTCGGTCTATCGGAATTTCAGGGAGGCGAAGGATTTTGGCGAGTTCGTCGGCCGGATCGGCGCGGACGGGGAGTAAGCCCTCCGACATCGGCCCTATGCGCGCGGCGCTGGCGCTCGCGCGCCGCGGGCTCGGCTCCGCCTGGCCCAATCCCGCCGTCGGTTGCGTCCTGGTCAAGGACGGCGCGGTGGTCGGACGCGGCTGGACGCAGCCGGGGGGCAGGCCCCATGGCGAGACGGAGGCGCTGAAGCGCGCGGGCGAGGCGGCGCGCGGCGCCACGGCCTATGTGAGCCTCGAGCCCTGCTGTCATTGGGGCAAGACGCCGCCTTGCACCGACGCGCTGATCGCCTCGGGCGTGGCACGCGTGGTGCTGCCGGTCGAGGATCCCGATCCCCGCGTCTCCGGCCGCGGCATTGCCCGGCTCAAGGAGGCCGGCATCGAGGTGGTGACGGGCGTGCTCGCCGACGAGGCCCGCCGTCTCAACGAGGGCTTCTTCCGGCGGATCAACGAAGGCCGGCCGCTGGTCACGCTGAAGCTCGCCTCGACCCTCGATGGCCGGATTGCCACCGCCGAGGGCGAGAGCCGCTGGATCACCGGCGAGCGAGCGCGCGAGCGCGCGCATCTGCTGCGCGCCCGCCACGACGCGGTCATGGTCGGCAGCAATACCGTGCTCGCCGACGATCCCGAGCTCACCTGCCGGCTGCCCGGCCTCTCCGATCGCTCGCCGGTTCGGATCGTGGTCGATGGCCGCTTGCGCGTGCCGCTGACCTCGAAGCTGGTGGCGAGCGCGCGGACCACGCCCACTTGGTTCATCACCCTCAAGGGCGATGCGCCCGAGCGGCACCGCGTCTTCCGCGATTGCGGCGTCGAGCTCATCGAGGTCGCGGCCGCCGGCGAGACCGTCGACCTCAAGGCGGCGTTTCTGGAACTGGGCAAGCGTGGCCTCACCCGCGTACTGGTCGAAGGCGGGGCCAGCCTCGCCGCGGCCTTGCTCCGGGCCGGCCTCGTCGACCACATCGCCTGGTTCCGCGCGCCACGACTGATCGGCGGGGACGGCATACCGGCGATCACGGCCTTCGGCATCGATGAGCTCGCGGCCACGCCACGCTTCGAGCGCGGGGCCGTCGAGCCGCTCGGAGAGGATGTGCTGGAGACCTATCACCGGCCATGACGGATCTGGAGCGCCTGCGGCAGCTGCCGCTGCCTTTTGCGCGGCTGTTGGGGATCGAGTTCCTGAGCGCGTCCAAGGAGCGCGTCAGCGCGGAGATGCTGGTGCGGCCGGAGCTCTGCACGGTGAATTCGGTCATCCATGGCGGCGCGATCATGGCCTTCGCCGACACGCTTGGGGCCGCCGGAACCGTGCTCAACCTGCCGGCGGGTGTCGGCACCACGACGATCGAGTCCAAGACGAACTTCCTGGCGGCGGCGCCCGCCGGGGCGAAGCTGCTCGGCGAAGCGCTCCCCGTGCACCGCGGCCGCCGCACCATGGTCTGGCAGACCCGGCTCACCCTCGAGAACGGCCGGGCCGTGGCCTTGGTCACCCAAACCCAGATGGTGCTGGATCCGAAGTGACGGCCGAGGGGTAGAGCGAGTGTGCCCCCTCTCCCCAACGGGGAGCGGGTTGGGGTGAGGGGGTATTCAACGTGAGTCGGAGCGTTTCCACCTCGGCGGATCTTGCTTTAGGTTAGCGCCCCATGTTCACGGGGATCGTTACGGATCTCGGCCGGGTGCGCGCGGTGCTGCCGGGCGGCGACACCGGCTATGAGATCGAGACGCGCTACGACACCGGCACGATGGCCATCGGTGCCTCGATCGCGTGCTCCGGTGTCTGCTTGACCGCGATCGAGCGGGGGCCGGGGTGGTTCCGCGTGCAGGCCTCGGCCGAGACGCGCGCGCGCTCGACGCTGGGGGGTTGGCGCGTCGGCACGCCCGTCAACCTCGAGCGCTCGCTCAAGCTCGGCGACGAGCTCGGCGGGCATTTGGTCGCAGGCCACGTCGATGGCGTGGGCCGGCTCATCTCGGAGCGCGCGGAGGGAGACTCCGTTCGGTTGGTTTTCGAGGCACCAGCGGCTCTGGCGCCGGGCATCGCCTCCAAGGGCTCGGTCGCGGTCGATGGCGTCTCGCTCACGGTTAACGAGGTGACGGGCGCCCGCTTCGGCGTCAATATCATCCCGCATACCCGCGCGGTGACCAGCCTGGGCTCCCTGAAGGTCGGCGATGCCGTCAATCTCGAGCTCGACCTCATCGTCCGCTATGTCGCCCGCCTGATGGGAAAGGACTTGGCATGAGCTTCATCGAGGTGACCTCGCCGATCGCCGAGATCATCGAGGAAGCGCGCAACGGCCGCATGTTCATCCTGGTGGACGACGAGACCCGGGAGAACGAGGGCGATCTCGTGATCCCCGCTCAGATGGCGACGCCCGACGCGATCAATTTCATGGCGAAGCACGGCCGCGGCTTGGTCTGCTTGGCGCTCACGCGCGAGCGCGTCGAGCAGCTGAAGCTGCCGCTAATGCCGCAGCTGAATGCCTCGCGCCTCTCGACCGCCTTCACGGTCTCGATCGAGGCGCGTGACGGCGTTACCACCGGCATATCGGCGCCCGACCGCGCCCGCACCATCGCCGCCGCGATCGATCCCAGCAAGGGACCGGGCGACATCGTGACGCCCGGCCACGTGTTCCCGCTGCTGGCGCGCGACGGCGGCGTGCTCGTGCGTACCGGCCACACCGAGGCCGCCGTCGACGTGGCGCGTCTCGCGGGACTTTATCCCGCCGGCGTGATCTGCGAGATCATGAACGACGACGGCACCATGGCGCGGCGCGACGATCTCATCGCCTTCGCCCAGTTCCATGGGCTCAAGATCGCCACCATCGCCGATCTGATTGCCTATCGCCGGCGCCACGACAGCATCGTCGAGCGCAAGATCGAGACCGATCTCGACAGCGACTACGGCGGCGCATTTCGGATGATCGTCTACGCGAACAAGGTCGCCTACGCCGAGCATATCGCGCTGGTGAAAGGCGACGTCACGACGCCGGGGCCGGTGCTGGTGCGCATGCATGCGCTCAATGTCCTCGACGATGTCTTGGGCTCCAAGGCGAGGGGGCGCGGCGGAATCCTGCAGGCCTCGCTCGAGATGATCGGCCGTGCCGGCCGCGGCGTCGCGGTGCTGATCCGCGAGCCCACGCCGACCGCGCTCTCCGACCGCGTCCGCCGGCTCGTTTCGGAAGGCACCGAGCAGGTTCCGGAGCTGCGCGACTACGGGATCGGCGCGCAGATCCTGCTCGATCTGGGCGTGCGCGAGATGGTGCTGCTCTCCAACACCACCCGCACCATCGTCGGCCTCGAGGGTTACGGGCTCACCGTCGTCGAGCGCCGCCCGATCGAGGGCGTGGGCAGCGACTGATGCCGACAAGCCCGCGTATCCTGATCGTGGAGGCGCGCTACTACGCGCATATCTCCGACGAGCTCCTGAAGGGTGCCTTGGCGGCGCTCGAGCAGGCGGGCGCCAGCCATGAGCGCGTCACGGTGCCCGGCGCCTTCGAGATCCCGGCCGCGATCAAATTTGCCGTGGAGGCCCGCAAGCGAGCCGCCGAGGGCGCGCGCTTCGACGGCTTCATCGCCTTGGGCTGCGTGATCCGGGGCGAGACCACGCATTACGATTACGTCTGCCAGCAGAGCTCGCGCGGCCTGCAGGACCTGGCGCTCGCGCACGATCTCGCCATCGGCTTCGGCATCCTCACCGTGGAGAACGAGGCGCAAGCGCTGGCGCGGGCTCGGGTCGATCAGAAGAACAAGGGCGGCGAGGCGGCGCGCGCCTGCCTTGCTATGATCGCATTGAAGCGCCATTTCGGTATCCTATGACCGAGCCCGCGGCGCCACCGAAGCTGTCTCTGCTGAAGGACCCCTCCGTCGCGGGACGACGCGGATTGGCGCGGCTCGCGGCGGTGCAGGCGCTCTACCAGATCGAGCTCACCTCCGCGGATCCCGGCGCGGTGGTGAGCGAGTTCCTCTCCCATCGCCTCGGACGCGAGATCGACGGTGACCAATACGCCGATGCCGATCGCAGCTTCTTCGCCGATCTCGTCAAAGGGTGCACCGAGCGGCGGACGGACGTGGACGCGATCGTCGCCTCCGCGCTTCCGTCGGATTGGCCGCTGGCCCGGCTCGAAAACGTGCTGCGCGCGATCTTGCGCGCGGGGTGCTATGAGCTCTTGGCGCGCAGCGACGTGCCGGCGCGTGTCGTCATGAACGAATACGTCGAGATCGCGCATGCCTTCTTCTCGGGCAAAGAGCCCGGCATGGTGAACGGCGTGCTGGACCATGTCGCGCGCAGCCTGCGCGAGGCGGAGCTCTCGGGGACCGGCCGCGATGGCGGCGCCCAAGCTCGGTGAGTTCGAGCGCATCGCGCGTTTCTTCGCGCCGCTCGCCGCGCCGGAGGGGCTGGGTCTGCTGGATGACGTCGCGATCATTCCGGGGCCGCCCGGCGAGCAATACGTACTCAAGACCGACGCCATCGTCGAAGGCGTACATTTCCGCTCCGAGGATCCCGCCGATCAGGTCGCGCAAAAACTGCTGCGGGTGAATCTCTCAGACCTCGCCGGCAAGGGCGCGGTGCCCGTGGGCTATCTGCTCACCACCGCGTTGCCGCGCGAGTGCGACGAGGCGTGGCTCGAGCGCTTCGCCGAAGGCCTCGCGCGCGACCAGAAGGAATTCGGCATCGGCCTGCTCGGTGGCGATTCTGTCGCGACCACGGGCCCGGTGACGCTCTCGGTTGCGGCGGTGGGCCGCGTGCGCGCCGGGGAGGCAGTGTTGCGCAAGGGCGCCCGGCCCGGCGATGCCGTGTTCGTCTCCGGCACGCTCGG
>DATMMM010000281.1:0-10730 GCA_035569735.1 Allostellaceae bacterium
ATCCATTCTGCTGGCGCAGGCGCGAGCGCAGGCAGTGCCCGCGCAACCTCGTGGATTGCCGCCTCCCGCTCCCGACAGTCAGATGGCGAGCCTCCCGGCTCCCGCGACCGCGCCAACCACCGCTCCGGTAGATCCTGCCCATCTCTTCGGTGTGACTACGGGCCCCTATCGGATTGCGTTGCGGGCAACCGGCGACTGCTGGCTGGAGGTCCGCGACGGCGATACCATGTTGTTCAAGCGGATGCTGCGCCCGGGAGACGTTTACCGGATGCCGGATAAAGCCGGGCTGACCATGCGCGTCGGCAACGCCAAGGGGGTCGAGGTGTCCGTGGATGGCAAAGCCCTGCCAGGCCCTCAGGTGGTTGATTTGCTTCGCAAGACGGTCGCCATCGATCCCCGCGAGATCTTGGCCGCGGGTGCGGGAGCCAAGGGCATCCAATAGGCTCCATCGTTCGGACCCCGCGTTTTGCCGCTGGTCTGGAAACGCGCTATAAGGCAGCGCATATCGGTTCCCCTAAGCCGGCGCCGGACCAGCGTCCAGTGAGGAGCAATTCCCCATGACGGTGCGAGCCTATCGAGAGATTCTACGACGCAAGAGCCGACAGATCCGGGTGGGGAAGGTTCCGGTCGGCGGCGAGGCGCCGATCACAGTCCAGTCCATGACCAACACGCTCACCACGGACGCCGAGGCGACGATACACCAGATCGAAGCGCTCACCCGCGCGGGCGCGGATATCGTCCGCGTCTCCTGCCCCGACGAGGGCTCGACCGCTGCCCTCAAGGAGATCGTCCGCCGCTCGGAGGTGCCGATCGTGGCGGACATCCATTTTCACTATAAGCGAGCCATCGAGGCCGCCCGGGCCGGGGCCGCTTGTCTGCGCATCAACCCTGGCAACATCGGTTCCTCCGAGCGGGTGCGTGAAGTGGTGAAAGCCGCGAAGGACCACGGCTGCTCCATGCGGATCGGGGTCAACGCTGGGTCCCTCGAGAGGGATCTCTTGGAGCGCTATGGCGAGCCTTGTCCCGAGGCGATGGTAGAGAGCGCGCTCACCCACGCGAAGATCCTCGAGGACAACGACTTCTTCGAGTTCAAGATCTCTTGCAAGGCTTCCGACGTGTTCCTGGCGGTCGCTGCCTATCAGCAGCTTGCGGAAGCCTGCGACTATCCGCTGCACCTCGGCATCACCGAGGCGGGCGGTCTGGTTGGCGGCACGGTCAAATCCTCCGTCGGGCTCGGCATGCTGCTTTGGGGCGGCATCGGCGACACCATCCGCGTATCGCTCTCGGCGGATCCGGTCGAGGAGATCCGGGTCGGCTACGAGATCCTGAAATCCCTGCAACTCCGCCGGCGCGGCGTCACCGTCATCGCGTGCCCGTCCTGCGCGCGTCAACAGTTCAACGTGATCAAGACCGTCGAAGCCCTCGAGGAGCGTCTCGCGCACATCACGACTCCGATCACGCTCTCGGTCATCGGCTGCGTCGTCAATGGGCCTGGGGAGGCCCGCGAGACCGACGTCGGCTTCACTGGCGGTGGCAACGGCACCCATCAGGTCTACCTCGCTGGCGTACCCGATCACCGCCTCAAGGACGCCGATATCGTCGAGCACCTGGCGCGGCTCGTAGAGGAGAAGGTGAAGGCGATCGAGGCGGCCGCGGCCGAGGCGCCCCCACAGGCGGCGCAGTAGCGCCGCCTGCCCGATCGCGTCTGATGCCCACCCTGCAGCCGGTCCGCGGCACACAGGATCTCCTGCCCGCCGAGCAGAGCCGTCACCGCCGTGTCTCGGAGACGGCGCGGCTGATCGCCGAGCGCTACGGTTATCAGGAGATCGCCACCCCGATCTTCGAGTTCACGGAGGTGTTCTCGCGCCCGATCGGCGAGACCACGGACATCGTCGTCAAGGAGATGTACACCTTCCGTGACCGCAGCGGCGACGAGATCACGCTCCGGCCCGAATACACCGCCGGCATCGTCCGTGCGATCATCTCCAACGGTCTCACACAAAGTCTGCCGCTGAAGTTCTTCGCGAGCGGACCGATGTTCCGCCACGAGCGGCCACAGAAGGGCCGCTTCCGCCAGTTCCACCAGATCGACGTGGAGCTCATCGGCGCGCCGCAACCGCAGGCGGACGTGGAGGTGATCGAGGTGGGCGCGGAGATCCTGCGCGAGCTCGGCATCCTCGAGCGCACCGTCCTGGAGCTCAACACACTCGGCGATACCGCGAGCCGGCGCGCCTATCGCGACGCGCTCATCGACTACTTTGGCAAATATGCAGCGGATCTCTCCGAGGACAGCAGGCGCCGTCTGGAGGTGAACCCGCTTCGCATCCTCGATTCCAAGGATGAGGGCGACCGGCGAATCTCGGCGGGAGTCCCGAGCTTCGATCAATACCTCAACGACGACAGCCGAAAATTCTTCTCTGAGGTTCGCGCCGGGCTCGATCACCTCGGTATTGCCTACCGGCTGAGTCCGCGGCTGGTGCGCGGCCTCGATTACTACTGCCACACCGCCTTCGAGTTCGTGACCGAGCATCTGGGTGCCCAAGGCACGGTCCTGGGCGGCGGGCGATACGATGGGTTGATGGCGGTCATGGGTGGGCCTGACACGCCCGGCGTCGGCTGGGCCGCCGGGATCGAGCGCCTGGCGATGCTGATCGCTGAGCCGCCGCCTGCTCCGCGGCCGGTGGTCGTGGTTCCCGTGGGCGAAAAGGGCGAAGCGGTGGCACCCGGGATCGCGCGCGACCTGCGCCGGGCGGGTTTCCACGTCGACCTCGGCTATTCCGGCAATGTGAGCCGGCGCATGAAGCGGGCGAACAAGATCAATGCCCGAGTCGCGGTGCTGATCGGCGAGGACGAGCTCGTCCGCGCGGTCGCAACCGTGCGCGATCTCGACGGCGGCAGCCAGTCCGAGGTGCCAATCTCGCAGCTCGCAGAACGCCTCGCGCCCTATCGCTAGGGGTCATTCCGCCATGCCCGGCGGCGACACAGCCGGAACGGGCGGGAAACTGCTCGTCATCGGCGCCGATCATCGAACCACTCCGACGGCGTGGCGCGATCAGTTCGCGCTCATCGAGGCGAACCTTGCGGCCGAATTGGATCGGTTCTGGACAGCAGGGGGATTCCGGAATCTGGCGCTGCTCGCGACCTGCGAGCGCCTCGAGCTCGTCACGACGGGTAGCGAGACCGACGCGGCACTCCGCAATTTCGCCGCCCACTTTGCCGAGCGTCTGGGTGTTTCCCCCGATCGGCTTTTGGCTGCGCTCTACGTTCATGAGGGGAGGTCGGCGCTGCGGCACCTTTTCGCCGTGGCAAGCTCTCTGGAAAGCCTCGTGCTCGGAGAGCCGCATATTCTCGGGCAATTGCGTGCCGCTCACCGGATCGCCAGCGAGGCGGGATTGGTGGGCGGCGCTCTCGAAGCCGCTTTGCAGGGAGCCTTTGCCGCGGCCCGGCGGGTGCGGCGCGAGACACGCATCGGCGAGCGCCCGGGCTCGCTCGCGGCCGCCGCTGTCGAGCTCGCACGCGAAATCCACGGCGATCTCGACTGCACGGTTGGCCTGCTGGCCGGAATCGGCGAGATGGGAGAGTTGATGCTGGATCAGCTTCGGGCCGCGGGCCTCGGCAGGATGATCGTGTCGGGACGGCCGCCGGCGGTCGAATCGATCGCCGCGCGGCTATCCTGTCCGTGGGCCCCCTTTCCGCCGACGGACGCCTTGCTGGCGGAAGCCGACATTCTCGTCGCGGCGACGACTGGTGGGCCGCGGATGCTCTCCGCCGATAGGATGGCACTGGCGCTCCGCCAAAGGCGACGGCGGCCGGTGTTCGTGATCGACGCGGCGATCCCGCCGACCGTCGAGCCCGCCGTCAACGATCTCGATGGCGCTTTCCTTTATACTCTCGACGATCTCGAGCGTGCGGCGGTGGCCGGGCGAAATGCCCGCGGCGCCGCGGCGGCGGAGGCTTGGGCCGTGCTGGAGAACGAACTCGCCGCCTTTGAGCGGCGGCAGGCGGAGCGGGCCGCGGTACCGACGGTCACGGCGCTGCGGAGCCACTTCGAGTCGGTTCGGGCGGCGCTGTTGCGCGACGAGTCCGGACTTGACGCGGAGGCGGCGACACGGCTCCTCGTAAATCGGCTGTTGCACGCGCCCTCCGAGGTCTTGCGAGGGCTGGCAGCGTCGGCCGGCGATGCCGCCGAAGCCGAGGCGCTGGCGCGACGCCTGTTCCGCCTCGACCGCGATGAAGGAGACGAAGGACCGTGACGACGCTTGCCTCACTCGATGCCAAGCTAGACCGGGTGGTGCGGCGCCACGCGGAGCTCGCGGACACGCTCGCGCGGCCAGATACGGCGGCCGGCGAGTTCGGGAAGCTTTCAAAGGAGTACAGCGACCTCACGCCGATGGTCGAGGCGATAGCCGAGCTGCGCAACGCTCAGCGCGAGCTTGCCGATCTCGAGCAGATCCGGGCGAGCGAGGCCGATTCCGAGCTGCACGCGCTCGCCGAGGCGGAGATCCCCGCGCTCCAGCGCCGCATCACGGAGATCGAGCAACGCATCAAGGTGATGCTGCTGCCGAAGGACGAGGCGGACGAGCGTAACGCCATCCTCGAGGTGCGCGCGGGTACCGGCGGCGAGGAAGCAGCCTTATTTGCCGCCGTCCTGTTCCGCATGTATCAGCGCTATGCGGGCGTACGAGGCTGGCGGTTCGATGTGCTCGACGTCTCGGAGACCGGGCTCGGCGGGATCAAGGAAGGGAGCGCCGAGGTCACGGGACGCAACGTGTTCGAGCGGCTCAAGTTCGAATCGGGCGTGCACCGCGTTCAGCGCGTCCCCGAGACCGAGGGCTCCGGCCGGATCCATACCTCCGCGGCCACCGTCGCCGTGCTGCCCGAAGCCGAGGAGGTCGATATCCACATCGACGAGAAGGACCTTCGGATCGACGTATTCCGCTCGAGCGGCCCGGGTGGGCAATCCGTCAATACCACAGACAGCGCCGTGCGGATCACGCACATTCCGACCGGGATCGTGGTGAGCCAGCAGGACGAGAAGTCGCAACACAAAAACAAGGCCAAGGCGCTCAAGGTGCTTCGCGCCCGTCTCTACGAGCGCGAGCGTCAAGCGCGCGAAGCGGCGCGCGCGGCCGAGCGCAAGAGCCAGGTCGGCTCCGGCGACCGGTCGGAGCGCATCCGCACCTACAACTTCCCGCAGGGCCGCGTCACCGATCACCGCATCAATCTGACGCTCTACAAGATCGACAAGGTCGTGAATGGCGAGGCACTCGACGAGATCATCGATGCGCTCCTTGCCGAGGACCAGGCGGCGAAGCTGGCGGAAGTGCAATGAGCATCGCCGCGGAGACTGCAGTGGGGACCGCGCTCGCCGATGCCGCCGCGCGCCTGAGCGCCGCCGGGATCTCGGATGCGCGTCGAGAGGCGCGGCTTCTGGTTGCCGAGGCGCTCGGGTGGGACGCGGCGCGCGTACTCGGATTCCCGGAAGCCGAGATGACGGCTGCCGCCGGCCGGCGGCTCGGCGAGCTGATCGCACGGCGGAGCGCCCGCGAGCCGATCTCGCGCATCCTGGGATATCGTGAATTCTGGAGCTTGCATTTCGAGCTTTCCCCCGAAACGCTCGACCCGCGTCCCGACAGCGAGACACTGATCGAGTCGGCGCTCGCCGCGCTCGGCGAGCGGGAGCGGGTCTATCGGGTTCTGGATTTCGGTACCGGCAGCGGCTGTTTGTTGCTGGCGCTGCTCTCGGAACTGCCGAATGCGCTGGGTACAGGCGTCGACCGCTCAGAGGGTGCCCTCGAGACGGCGCGGCGGAATGCCGCGGCGCTTGGCCTGGGGGGCCGGACCCAGTTTGTGCGCGGAAACTGGGGCGACGGCCTCTCGGGTGAATGGCACGTCATTCTCACGAACCCGCCCTACATCCCCTCCCAGGCGCTCCAGACGCTTATGCCCGAGGTGGCGCGCTATGAGCCAAAGCTGGCTCTCGACGGCGGAGCGGACGGGCTCGAGGCGTATCGTGTGCTAGCCCCGGAGATCGCGCGCCTGCTGGCGCCCACCGGGATTGCCGCGGTCGAGGTGGGCGATGGTCAGGGGCCCGCAGTGGCTGCGATAATGGCCGGGGCGGGGCTTGTATTACGCGGCATTAGGCACGATCTTAGTGGTGTGGACCGGTGCATTGTGCTGGGACAAGATTAGGGCCCATCGGCCTGCCCGCGCAAAAAGTTGTTGGAATGTTAACCGGTTCCGACTAGCTTTGAACCATGATGGTGGAGCCGGGGGCTCCCAGCGCCGAGGGCGCCAGACAGATTTCCTCTTGACCAAGAACCGGCGTGAATTCGCGCGAAAGCGGAGGAGCGCCCAGTGTGGCCACGCCCAGGGCGTGGCGTTCCAACCAAGCGGGGGATGATGTCCTACCAAGACTACAAGGGCATGATGAGACAAGGCCAGGGCAAGCGGAACCGGGGCCGCCATAACGGCGGCGGTCATCAGCAGCAGCAGCAAGGTAACCGGCCGCGGCCGCCTCATCGGGTGCAGGTGTTCGAAAGCAGCGGGCCGAGCGTCAAGATCCGCGGCAACGCCTATCAGGTGTTCGAGCGCTATATCGCGCTCGCGCGCGAGGCCGCGTCCTCGGGCGACCGCATCGCCGCGGAGAATCTCTATCAACACGCCGAGCACTATTTCCGTGTGATGAACGCGGATGGCAACGGCCAGAGCAACCAGATGGCGCCACGGCCGATGACTCCGGCGGACACCGAGATGACGCAGCCGGAGCCGGAGCCCGAAGCCGCAGCACAGCCCGCGGCCGCTCCGCAGCAGCCCGAGCCGGAGCCGTCACAGCAAATCTGAGCGGCACGACGCCGACGTGACGGGGCGATCATCCGCTCGGGGCGCATGCCCCCGAGCGGCGTAGGGTCTTGCGCCTCGATTGACCCACCCCATATCCCCTTGAGAAAGCGGACGACGCAGCCGCGCGCCGGGGCGCTGTCCAGCGGTTCAAGCGAGCGGGGTCGTCATGGATTTCGAGAAGTACACGGAGCGCGCAAAGGGTTTCGTGCAGGCCGCTCAGGCTCTGGCCCAACGCCGCGGCCATCAGCAGATCACGCCTGAGCATCTCCTGAAGGCGCTGCTGGAGGACAAAGAAGGTCTGTGCGCCAATCTAATCCGCGCGGCCGGCGGCGATCCTGCGGCAGCGACGAGCGCGGTCGATGCGGCGCTTCAGAAATTGCCGCGCGTCGAGGGCAGCGGTGCCGGGCAGACTTATCTGGCGCCGGAGATGGCGCGGCTCTTCGAGCAGGCGGAGAAGATTGCGGAGAAAGCTGGCGACAGCTTCGTCACCGTCGAGCGGCTGCTGCTCGCGATGACGATGGCGCGCGAGAGCGCCGCCGCGAAAGCGCTGGCGCAAGCCGGCGTCAATCCGCAGAGCCTGAACCACGCGATCGAGCAGATCCGCAAGGGCCGCAAGGCCGACAGCGCCACGGCCGAGGAAGGCTATGATGCGCTCAAGAAATATGCGCGCGATCTCACCGCGATTGCCCGCGAGGGCAAGCTCGATCCGGTGATCGGCCGCGACGAGGAGATCCGCCGCACGATTCAAGTGCTGTCGCGCCGGACCAAGAACAATCCCGTGCTGATCGGCGAGCCCGGCGTGGGCAAGACTGCGATCGTCGAGGGTCTCGCGCTCAGGATCGTGCATGGCGACGTGCCGGAGAGCCTCAAGGACAAGCGCCTGCTGGCGCTCGACCTGGGCGCGCTGGTGGCAGGCGCCAAGTTCCGCGGCGAATTCGAGGAGCGCCTGAAGGCCGTCCTGCAGGAGATCACCGCGGCCGCAGGCGAGATCATCGTCTTCATCGACGAGCTGCACACGCTGGTCGGCGCCGGCAAGGCGGAAGGCGCGATGGACGCCTCCAACATGCTGAAGCCGGCCCTCGCCCGCGGCGAGCTGCATTGCGTCGGCGCCACGACGCTCGACGAGTACCGCAAGCACATCGAGAAGGACGCGGCACTCGCGCGGCGTTTCCAGCCGGTGTTCGTGAGCGAGCCCACGGTCGAGGACACGATCTCGATCCTCCGCGGGATCAAGGAGAAATACGAGCTGCACCACGGCGTGCGCATCACCGATGGCGCGATCGTCGCCGCGGCGACGCTCTCCAACCGCTACATCACCGACCGCTTCCTGCCGGATAAGGCGATCGACCTCATGGACGAGGCCGCCGCGCGCCTGCGCATGGAGGTGGAGTCGAAGCCTGAGGAGGTTGATGAGCTCGACCGCCGTATCATCCAGCTGAAGATCGAGCGTGAGGCACTCAAGAAGGAAAGCGATGCCGCCTCGAAGGATCGGTTGAAGAAGCTCGATGCCGAGCTCAAGGGACTCGAAAAGAAATCGGCGGAGCTAACCGCGCAATGGCGCGCCGAGAAGGAAAAGCTGGCAGGCGCCCAAAAGCTCAAGGAACAGCTCGATCAGGCGCGGGCGGAGCTCGATCGAGTGCAGCGCGCCGGAAACTGGACGCGGGCGGGCGAGCTCACCTACGCGATCATCCCGGAGCTCACGCGCAAGCTCAAGGAGGCCGAGGCGGCCGAGAGCCACCGCATGATCGAGGAGGCCGTGACCGACGCGCACATCGCGGGCGTGGTCTCGCGCTGGACCGGGATCCCCGTCGACAAGATGCTTCAGGGCGAACGCGCGAAGCTCCTCAAGATGGAGGACAACATCAAGCGCCGCGTGGTGGGACAGGACGAGGCCGTGATCGCGGTCTCGAACGCGATCCGCCGCGCCCGCGCCGGGCTCCAGGATCCCAACCGTCCGATCGGCTCGTTCCTGTTTCTGGGTCCGACCGGCGTCGGCAAGACCGAGCTCACCAAGGCGCTTGCGGAGTTTCTGTTCGACGACGAGAGCGCGCTGGTGCGCATCGACATGTCCGAATACATGGAGAAGCACGCGGTTGCGCGGCTGATCGGCGCCCCTCCGGGCTACGTCGGCTACGAAGAGGGCGGCGCGCTCACCGAGGCGGTGCGGCGGCGACCCTACCAAGTGATCCTGTTCGACGAGGTCGAGAAGGCACATCCCGACGTGTTCAACGTGCTGCTGCAGGTACTCGATGACGGCCGCCTCACCGACGGCCAGGGTCGTACCGTCGACTTCCGCAACACGCTGATCATTCTCACCTCCAATATCGGCGGCGAGATTCTCGCGAGCTTGCCGGAGGGCAAAGAGACCGCCTCGGTGCGCAACGAGGTGATGGAGCTGGTGCGCGCGGCGTTCCGGCCGGAGTTTCTAAATCGGCTGGACGAGATCCTGCTGTTCCGCCGCCTGAGCCGGCAGGACATGGCGGCGATCGTCGAGATCCAACTCACCCAGCTGCAGAAGCTGCTCAGCGACCGCAAGATCACACTCAAGCTCGACGAGAGCGCGAAGCGCTGGCTCGCGGATCAGGGTTACGATCCCGTCTATGGTGCGCGGCCGCTGAAGCGCGTGATTCAGCGCGAGCTTCAAAACCCGCTCGCCGGCCTGATCCTCGAGGGGCGGATCGTTGATGGCGAGACCGTGAAAGTCGCGGCCGGCGAGGGCGGGCTCGCGATTGCTGGCCAGATGGCCAAAGCGGCGGAGTAGCGCGTCCCTTGGGGTGCCTCGGCGGCTCGCGGGCGGATTGCCCGCGAGCGACTGAGCGGCCATGATGTCTCCTTCTGCCGAGCGAGGGAGGCGACGGTGCTCAAAGGAAAAATCGCGTGGGTGACCGGCGGCGGCAGCGGCATCGGTCGCGCGGGCGCCGAAGAGCTGGCGTCAGCGGGCGCCACCGTGATCCTGAGCGGCCGGCGTCCCGCCGAGCTCGAAGAGGTGAAACGGGCGATCGTCGCAAAGGGCGGTGTGGCGGAAGCCGCGCCCTTGGACGTCACCGACAAAGGCGCCGTGGCGAAGCTCGGCGCCGAGCTAATCAAGCGGCACGGCCGCGTCGACATTCTCGTCAACAGCGCCGGCATGAACGTGCCCCATCGCTTCTGGAAGAATCTGACGCCCGATAGCTTCGAGTCCGTGGTATCGGCAAACCTCCAAGGCACGCTCAACACCATAGCGGCCGTGCTTCCGAGCATGCGGGAGCAGAGGGACGGGCTGGTGATCAACATTTCCTCGTGGGCGGGGCGGTTTGATCCCTATCTCACCGGGCCCGCTTACAACGCCTCCAAGCACGGCGTCGTCGCCATGACGCTCTCGCTCAATATGGAGGAATGCGTCAACGGGATCCGCGCGTGCGTGATCTGTCCGGGCGAGGTGGCAACGCCGATCTTGAAGAAACGGCCGGTGCCGCCGAGCGAGGCTGAAATCGCGCGGATGCTGCAGGCCGAGGACCTCGGACGCACGATCCGGTTCGTGGCGGAGATGCCGCCGCGCGTCTGCCTCAATGAGATCGTGATCAGCCCGACCTGGAACCGGATGTGGCTCGGGGGCGAGGACATCACGCCCAAAAGGTGAGCGTCGGGAGGGTAGGTTCGCCTTGGTCCGTCAGTGGCTTGGGCTAAATTACAAGATCGTGAATTTTGGATTTGACAGGGCTTATTGGGGAGCCTATAAGCGCGCCTCCCCGGTGACCCCTTGGGGTCATCGGACGGCGTTCCTTGACATTGTGGATAAGTAGGGAAGGGATGTGCAGGCGGTGGTGCTATTGGCACTACTGAGTGCGCATCAAGGTAGAAGGAATGTCAATTCCGGACCTGATGCGGCGTGAGTAGTGCTGGGGTCA
>DATMMM010000282.1:0-2018 GCA_035569735.1 Allostellaceae bacterium
AGCCCGTGACGCTCGAGCGTGCCCAGCAGCCGCAGGGCGGTCGACCGGTGCACGCCGAGATCCCGGGCCACCTCGGCGCCGGCCCGCCAGCCGTCGCGCGCCAAGAGGTCGAGGATGGCGACCGCGCGGTCCACTGAGCGAATGACCGAGGGATCTCGTGGAGAGCCGGCGTTGCTCACTGCGCAACAATACAGCCTTGCCGAGTCGTCGACCCACGGGATAGACTTGTTGGCCTCTGAGCATCTGTTGAGCAATGCGCAACAAACCCCATCCTTTTGCCACCGCAGCCAGGCTTGATATAGCTTCAGCATCAAGTGAGGCGGGTATGGCCTGCCTCCCTGGCCCAAGTTCCGTCAAACCAGGAGGAACGGCATGAGCCGAGAGGAAGAGATTCGCGCCGGGCTGTTCGATGACACGCTCAACGGACGCGCGCCCGAGGTCAAGGCCCTGACCGAAGAGGCCCTCGCCCTCGGCATGGACCCGATGGACATCCTGTTCAAAGCCCTGATCCCCTCCCTGGAAGAGGTCGGCCGGCGCTTCGAGAAAGGCGACTTCTTCGTGCCGGAGATGCTGATGGCCGCGCGCGCGATGCAGGGTGCGCTGACGCTCTTGAGGCCCCTCATCGCGGAGACCGGCGCCCAGCCGGTGGGGCGCTACGTCATCGGCACGGTTAAGGGCGACATCCACGACATCGGCAAGAACCTCGTCGTGATCATGCTCGAGGGCGCGGGCTTCGAGGTCTTCGACCTCGGTGTGAACACGCCTCCCGAAAAGTTTGTCGAGGCGGTGATCGCGCACCAGCCCGACGTCCTGGGCTTCTCAGCCTTTCTCACGACGACCATGCCGATGTTCAAGGTCAACATCGAAGCACTCAAGAAGGCCGGCCTTCGCGACAAGGTGCACATCGCAGTCGGCGGAGCGCCGGTGACCGAGGAATACGCCAAACACGTCGGCGCGGACAGCTACGCGCCCGATGCGTCCATGGCCACGCGCCTGGCCAAGCAGCTCGTCGGCGCGCGCAACGAGGCGTCGCAGGGCGCCCAGGCGCTGGAGCAGGCCGTCAAGCTCATCGACGAAACCCTCAAGAAGGGCTAGGCGCCCGCACGCGATTGGACACAGTTCTCAGCTCGCGCAGCCGCGAGGTCATTGTGTCGATCGACCGGCCGTTCGTGATCATCGGCGAGCGCATCAACCCGACCGGCCGCAAGGTCCTCGCTGCCGAGATGAAGGAGGGCCGCATGGATCGCGTGCGCGCCGACGCGATCGCGCAGGCCGCGGCGGGAGCCCACATGCTCGACGTCAACGCCGGCATTCCCCAGCTCGATGAGGCGGCGCTGCTGGTCGCGGCCATCAAGGCGGTGTCCGAGGTCAGCGACGCGCCGATCTGTATCGACTCATCGATCATCGAAGCGCTGGAGGCGGGCCTCGCCGCCTATGAGGGCAAGGCGCTCGTGAACTCCGTGACCGCGGAAGAGGAGCGGATGGAGCGAATCCTGCCGCTGGTGAAGAAGCACGGCGCCGCGGTAATCGGCATGGCGAACGACGAGACCGGCATCTCGATGGTCCCCGAAGAGCGTCTCGCCCTTGCGCGCCGCATCATCGAACGCGCCGCCGACTACGGGATTCCGCAATCGGATGTGATCATCGACCCGATCGCGATGACCGTTGCCGCAGACCCCACCTGCGGCGTCATCACCCTCGAGACCATGCGCCTGATCCGCGATCAGCTCGGCAACAACATGACGTGCGGAGCCTCCAACGTTTCGTTTGGCCTGCCCGACCGCGCCACGGTCAATGCGGCTTTCCTCCCGCTCGCCATGCATGCCGGCCTGACATGCGCGATCACGAATCCGTTGGTCCCCGAGGTGCGCCGCGCGGTGCTCGCCGGGGACCTTCTGCTCGGCCACGACGAGTACGCCATGCGTTGGATCGCCAGCTTTCGCGCGGAGGTGGCGCAACAGGCGGCTCGACAGGGCGCCGCCCCCGCATGATCCAGCTCAAGCTGGAGGTCGTCTACC
>DATMMM010000283.1:0-5590 GCA_035569735.1 Allostellaceae bacterium
TTCCACATCCGCGAGCGCTTCGACACGCTCGACGTGCACGACATCGAGCGGTTCCGCGGGGAGCAGCGGTGAACCCGGTCTACTTCATCCTGGGAGTTCCCGCGGCCTCGGCGATCCTTCTGGTGGTCGTGCCGAGCTACAAGCTGGCCGCCAAAGTCAACGTCGGCGCGACCTTCCTCACGCTCATCGCGAGCCTGGTGCCCTTCGTGCACCGGCCGGAGACCACGCCCTTTCTGCTGATCGACGACTTCAACATCTATCTCGTGGCGCTGACGGCGTTCGTGGGATTCACCACGAGCCTGTTCAGCGCGCGCTACGTGATCCACGAGGTGGAGATCGGGCGGCTGGCGCCGCGCTATCTCCGCTTCTATCACGCGATGTACCAGGGTTTCCTTTTCACCATGCTGCTGGCGCTCACCTCCAACAATCTGGGCGTGCTCTGGGTCTCGCTCGAGGGCGCCACGCTCACGACCGTGCTGATGGTCGGGCTCTATCGCACGCATGAGGCGCTGGAGGCGGCCTGGAAGTATTTCATCCTGTGCGGCGTCGGCATCGCGCTGGCGCTCTTCGGCACCACGCTCATGTACCTGGCGGCGCAGCCCGTGATGGGCGCGGGTCTCTCGGCCATGACCTGGTCGGAGTTGATGCCCCGGGTCGCCGAGTTCAGCCCGGCGATCCTCAACCTCGCCTTCGTGTTCCTGCTGGTGGGCTATGGCACCAAGGTCGGGCTGGCGCCGCTCCATGCCTGGCTACCCGATGCCCACGCGGAAGGCCCGACGCCGATCTCGGCCGTGCTCTCGGGGCTGCTGCTCAACGTGGCGCTCTATTGCGTGCTGCGCTTCAAGATGCTGCTCGCGGGCAATCCGCTGGCGGTGGCGCCAGGCCCGCTGATGATCACCATGGGACTGAGCTCGCTCCTGCTGGCGAGCTTCATGCTCTACCGCCGGCGCGACATCAAGCGGCTGTTCGCTTACTCCTCCATAGAGCACATGGGCATCATCACCTTCGCCTTCGGCATGGGGGGCGCGCTCGCGAATTTCGCGGGCCTCCTGCACATGACCATGCACAGCCTGACGAAGTCCGCGATCTTCTTTGCGGTCGGCCACATCTCGCAGGTGAAGGGCACGCAGAAGATCGCCTGCATCCGCGGCCTCACCTCGAGCCAGCCGGTGCTCGGCTGGGCGCTGGTGATCGGCGTGGTGGCGATCGCGGGACTGCCGCCCTTCGGGGTTTTCCTGAGCGAGTTCCTGGTGGTCACGAATACGTTCGGACGGCAGCCGCTGCTGGCCGTGCTGGTGCTCGGGGGTCTGCTGGTCGGGTTCGGCGCTCTCATCTTGCGCCTGCAGGCGCTCGCCTTCGGGCCCGGCGAAGGCGGCGAGAAGGCGAGCGCGGTTGCGCTGTTGCCGGTGTTCGTACACCTCGCGATGGTGCTGGCAGCCGGGATCTATCTGCCGGGCCCGCTGGTCGCGTGGTTCCAGACCGTGGCGCGGCTCCTGGGATAGGCCGGCGATGGCGGACACCCTCCACTCCTTCCTCGCAGGCGCGGAGCGCACCGCGCAGCGGCCCTGGCCGCGCTATCGGCTCGATCGCAGGCAATGGCAGGCCTTGGTCGACCGGATCGCGAGCGCCGACTGGACGCTGCTGGGGCTCTGGGCCGAGAGCGCCGAGGTGCATGCGGCATTGATGGATGAGGCCGCGCGCGAGATCGCGGTCGCCTCCCTCGCCTGCCCCGATCGCCGGTTCCCCTCGCTCTCCACGGCGCGGCCGAGCGCGCAGCGGCTGGAGCGGGCGGCGCAAGATCTCTTCGGCCTGACGGCGGAGGGGCTTTCGGACGCGCGGCCCTGGCTCGACCACGGCCAGTGGCGGCGTCGGCCCCACGGGGATGCGCCGGCGGTGGCGCGGCCGGCGAGCGCCTACAATTTTCTGCCGGTGATCGGCGAGAGCCTGCACCAGATCCCGGTCGGGCCGGTGCACGCGGGCATCATCGAGCCCGGTCATTTCCGCTTCCACGCCAGCGGCGAGACCGTCGTACGGCTGGAGGAGCGTCTGGGTTACGTGCACAAGGGCACGGAGGCGCTGATGGCGGGGAAGCCGCCCGGCGAGGCGGCGCTGCTCGCGGCGCGCCGCTCGGGCGATGCGACCGTGGCACACTCGCTGGCGTTCGCGCGCGCCGTCGAGGCGGCGCTCGAAATCGAGGCGCCGCCGCGCGCGGTGTGGCTGCGCGCGCTGATGGCGGAGCTCGAGCGCATCGCCAACCACATCGGCGACGTCGGCGCGATCTGCAACGACGCCTCCTTCATTTTCATGCAGGCGCAATGCACGGTGCTGCGCGAGCGCGTGCTGCGCGCGACGGCGCAGTGCTTCGGCCATCGACTGATGATGGACCGGGTGGTGCCCGGCGGCGTCGCTTGCGATCTCGACGAGGCCGGGGCGAGCGCGCTGCGGGCGCTCGTGGCAGAGCTGGCCCGGCGTTGGCCCGAGCTCTACGACATCTATGACAACAAGCCGTCGCTGCTCGACCGCACCGTCACCACCGGCACGGTGCGGCCGGAGCTGGTGCGCCGCTTCGGGGCCGGCGGCCATGTCGGCCGCGCCTCGGGCCGCGGCATCGATGCGCGGCGATTACCGGGCTATCCGCCCTATGACGGCCTCGACTTCGAGGTGCCGGTGCTGATCGACGGCGACGTGCACAGCCGCGTGCTGATTCGGTTCCGCGAGGTGACCGCAAGCCTTGGCCTGATATCGCAATTCCTCGATCGCTTGCCCTCGGGGCCGATCGCGGTTCCGGTTCCCGGAAGAGCCGGCGAAGGCATGGCGCTGGTCGAGAGTTTCCGCGGCGACGTGCTCGCCTGGGTGCGGCTTGACGAGGCCGGCCGGATCGCTCGCGCGCATGCGCGCGATCCCTCGTGGTTCCAATGGCCACTGCTGGAGGCCGCCATCGAGGGCAACATCGTCGCGGATTTCCCGCTCTGCAATAAGTCCTTCAACTGCTCTTATTCGGGCCACGATCTCTAGGACCGGCGATCCCATGTGGAAGACCCTCGGACGCACCTTGATCTCGAAGCCGCTGCCGGTCGACGCGCCGCCGCCCGACGAGGCGCATTTGGCGGAGCTGTCGGAGCGCCTCGACCGCGCTGCGCGCTTGCGCGTGGGCCGCAGCCTCTCGATCCGCGAGGTGGACGCCGGCTCCTGCAACGGCTGCGAGCTGGAGATCCACGCGCTCAACAATCCCTTCTACGATCTCGAGCGCTTCGGCCTCAAATTCGTGGCCTCGCCGCGCCATGCCGACGTGCTGATGGTGACGGGACCGGTGACGCAGAACATGCGCGAGGCGCTGGAGCGCACCTACGCCGCCACGCCCGACCCGAAATGGGTCGTGGCGGTCGGCGACTGCGCCGTCGATGGCGGGCTGTTCGCCGGCAGCTATGCGGTGGCGGGCGGCGTCGACGCGGTGATCCCGGTCGACCTCCACATCAGGGGCTGTCCGCCCTCGCCCGTCCAGCTCCTGCAGGGCCTGCTGGCGCTGCTGGAGCGGGTGGCCTAGGACGCGAACCCAGGTCCAGACCGGAAACCGGTCCGAACAAAAGCTTAGCGGCCGCTCGGCCCGGTGGGTTACTTTCCCCTTGGAAGCAAGGGCGAGCGGTGATGAAGACGGAACCCCTGATCTTTGCCGGCGTGTGCGACTGGGCGGGGATCGTGCGCGGCAAGGCTTTTCCGGAGGCGGACCTCGAAACGCGCATAAAGAAGGGTGTCGGACTCGCGCACTCGAACATCATGCTGTCGTGCTTTGGGCCGATCTATACCACGCCATTTGGAACGACGGGCGACGTCATCATCCGGCCTGATCCAACGACGCGCGTCGACGTCGCGTTCGACGACGGCACGGCGGAGCGGTTCTATCTCGGGGATATCGCGAATACAGATGGCACGGCCTGGGAGTTCTGCCCTCGGACATTTCTGACGCGCGCGCTCGAGGCGCTGCGAAGATTCGGGCTGCGCGCCCTATCGAGCTTCGAGCAGGAGTTCGTGCTGACAGGCGTCGAGGAGCGCCCGGGCACGACCTATGCGCTCGATGCATTCCGCCGGCAGGGGCGCTTCGGCGAGGCGCTGATGGCGGCGCTGCGCGCGGCCGGGTTCAGACCGGACAGCTTCCTGGCGGAATACGGGGCGCGGCAGTACGAGGCGACGGTTGCGCCCGAAGCCGGCGTTCGCTCGGCCGATGCGGCGGTCGTGCTGCGGGAGATGGCGCGCGCCGTGGCATGGCGGCTGGGAGAGCGCGCGATCTTCGCGCCGATGCTGACGCCCGCCGGGATCGGGAACGGCACGCACGTGCATTTGAGCCTTTGGGATGGCGATGCGCCGGTGATCCATGACCCGGACGCGCCGCTCGGGATCTCGGCGCGGGTAGCGCCGTTCTTCGCAGGCGTGCTCGCGCATCTGCCGGCCGTTGCCGCATTCACCGCGCCCTCGGTCGCCTCCTATTACCGGCTGACGCCCGATCGCTGGGCGCCGGTTCATGCGAATATCGCCCACCGGGACCGCGGAGCGGCGCTGCGGGTATCGCCGATATTCGAGACCTCGCCGGACGAACCCGCGCGGCAGTTCAATGTGGAATATCGCGTCGCGGATGGCTCGTCCTGCCCCTATCTCGCCCTCGGCGCGCTGGTTTGGGCGGGCGTGGACGGGTTGACGCGAAAGCTGAAGCTTCCCGAGCCCGGCGCCGCAGCGCCGCTGCTGCCACGCTCGCTCGAGGAGGCATTGTGGGCGCTGGAGCGCGACGAGGTCGCCGCCACCTGGTGGAGCAAGCCGGCGATGTCGGCTTACCTCGCCTTCAAGCGGGCGGAGATCGCTGCACTCGGCGAGGCCGACCCGGGCCAGATCTGCACGCGCTACGCTGCCGTATACTGAGGAGCCCCATGAAGGATTTCGGACTCTCCCGCGAGGTCCCCGTGAAACTCGGCGCGACAGCGCTGCTGTTCGTCGATGTCCAGAATTATTCGGCCGAAGGCGGCGGCGAGTACGCGCATCTGGCACGCGAGGAAACGGAGCGGCGCTACGGATATTTCTTCCGCGAGATGCGCGAGCGGGCCGTGCCCAATATGCGGCGCCTTCAGCGGGCCTGCCGGAGCGCGCGCGTGGAGGTGATGTATACCGTGATCGAGAGCTTGACGCAGGACGGACGGGACATGGGGCTCGATTACAAGATCTCCCGGCTGTTCTGTCCGAGGGGATCGCGCGACGCGCAAATGATCGACGAGATCGCGCCGATCGGCGACGAGATCGTGATCCCCAAGACCTCCTCCTCGGTGTTCATCTCCACCAACATCCACTATGTCCTCGGCAATCTCGGCGTGAAGCACTTGATCGTGTGCGGGGTGCTGACCGATCAATGCGTGGATTCCACAGTGCGTGACGCCTGCGACTTCGGATACCTCGTGACGCTGGTAACGGACGCTTGTGCCACGCAAAGCGAGGAGCGGCATCGGAGCTCGATCGCCAACAACCGCGGCTACTGCCGGCAGTCGACGACGGACGAGATGGTTACGGAGCTCGCGCGCCTCAGCTAGCTGCACCTCGGCCACGCGGAACC
>DATMMM010000284.1:0-6192 GCA_035569735.1 Allostellaceae bacterium
CAGCGCATGCTCGCCGCGGAAGCGCGGACTGAGCGGCCCCTTCTCGTAGGGATAGTTCAAGGTGACGGGAGGCTTGAACATGTAGGTGAGGGTGAGCCAGAGACCCCGCACCAGCTCGGTGAGCAGCAGTCCCCTGACGGCGCGATCCAGCGTTGGCATGGCTCAGCTCCTCATGGCCCGAGTGAAAGCCCGCGCGCTCATTTCGGCAACCATCCGGTCGCTACCAGCACGCCCGCGGTCGCCACCAGCCAGAACAGCGAGAACGGCAGGAACACCTTCCAGCCCAGCCGCATCAGCTGGTCGTAGCGATAGCGCGGAAAAGTCCCGCGCACCCAAAGGAAGCAGAAGCACATGGCCGCGATCTTGAGCGCGAACCACCCCATCGCCCAGGCATGCGCCAGCCATCCCGTGAACGGCTGGATATTGAAGGGCGCCAGCCAGCCGCCGAGGAACAGCAGGCTGGTCATGGTGCTCACCAGGATCATGTTCGCGTATTCGCCGAGATAGAACAACGCGAAGGCCATGGACGAGTATTCGACGAAATACCCCGCCACCAGCTCCGACTCACCCTCCACGAGGTCGAAAGGCGAGCGGTTGGTCTCGGCGAGGCCCGAAGCGAAGAAGATGACCGCCATGGGGAACAGCGGAATGACGAACCAGATATGCTCCTGCGCCTCCACGATTTTCTGCAGGTTGAGCGATCCCGCGCAGAGCAGAACGGTCACCAGGACGAAACCGATGGAGACCTCGTAAGAGACCATCTGGGCCGCCGAGCGCAGCGCGCCCAGGAAGGCGTATTTCGAGTTCGAGGCCCAGCCCGCCATCACGATCCCGTAGACGCCGAGCGAGCTGATCGCGAAGAGATAGAGGATCCCGACGTTGATATTGGCGAGTACAACGCCGTAATCGAAGGGGATCACCGCCCAGGCGATCAGGCTCAGGGCGAAGGTGACGACGGGCGCCGCGATGAACACCACGCGATTGGCGCCGCTCGGGATCACCGTCTCCTTCATGAAGAGCTTGAGCCCGTCGGCGATCGGCTGCAGCAACCCGAACGGCCCCACCACATTGGGCCCTTTGCGGAGCTGCACCCAGGCGAGCACCTTGCGCTCCCAATAAGTAAAATAGGCGACG
Organism: Allostellaceae bacterium; assembly: GCA_035569735.1. Lineage (GTDB taxonomy): Bacteria > Pseudomonadota > Alphaproteobacteria > ATCC43930 > CGMCC-115725 > DASZHJ01. The sequence goes on from DATMMM010000284.1 coordinate 1,135, forward strand.
GACAGGAGCAGCACGACCACGATCACGAGGATCTCGATCACCATCAGCGTGATCGGATGGGTGATGAGCGCCCCGAGGACGCTCCAGAAATTACCCATGGGTGCCGGTCATCGCGGTTCCATCGGCCCGAGCCGCCGCTGCCTCCGCGCAGGCCGCCATGGTGGGAGAGGCCCGGCTGATCGGGTCCGTGCGGTAGAAATCGTGGATCGGATAGGCGAAAGGCTGGGCATCGACGGGACCCTCGCCGCCGAAGGGGCCCCAGGCCGCCGGCGTCACGGTATCGATCGGGGCGAAGCTCGGGGCGACCAGGGCGAGGCGCTGGCGCAACCCAAGCAGGGTGTCGTAGGGCAGCCGGCGGCCGAGCACCTCGGAGAGCGCGCGCAGGATCTTCCAGTCCTCGCGCGCCTCTCCCGGCGGAAACACCGCGCGCCGCCCGACCTGCACCCGGCCTTCGGTATTGACGTAGGTGCCGTCCTTCTCGGTGTAGGCGGCACCGGGCAGGACCACGTCGGCGCGGCGCGCGCCGGCATCGCCGTGGTGGCCTTGATAGATCACGAAGGCGGAACCGAGCTTGGTCGTGTCGATCTCATCCGCGCCCAGGAGATAGACTACCTCGATCTCGCCCTTGGCGGCGCCGTCCAAGATGCCGCGGAGGTCGCGCCCGCCCTGCCCCGGCACGAAGCCGAGGTCGAGCCCGCCCACCCGCGCGGCCGCCATATGGAGGACATTGAAGCCGTTCCAGCCGTCTCGGACGAACCCGTAGGTCTCCGCGAGCTTGCGCGCGCGGCCGAGGATCGCGGCGCCGTCTCGCCGCCGGAGCGCGCCCTGGCCCAAGATCAGCATCGGCGCCTTGGCGGCCTTGAGCGTCTCCGCCCAGGAATGCGTCCCGGATAGGAGCGCCTCGAGCGCGTCGGGCCCGGCGCCCAGCGAGGTCACGGGATACGTGAGGTCGAGTGGCGGCCCGATGGCACCCAGCTTGAAGCGGCCTTGCAGCCAGCGCTTGCGCAGCCGCGCGTTCACCAGCGCCGCTTCGTGGCGGGGATTGGTGCCGATGAGCAGGCAGAGGTCGGCGCGCTCGATCCCCGCGATGGTCGTATTGAAGAGATATCCGGCGCGGCAGCCGGGATCGAGCGCGGCACCGTCCTGCCGGCAATCGAGATGCGCCGAGCCCAGCGCTGTCATCAGGTCCTTGAGCGCCAGCATCGCCTCCGCATCGACGAGGTCGCCGGCGATGGCGGCGATGCGCGCGCCCGCGACGCCCTCGAGGCGCATGGCGATCGCGTCGAAGGCATCGCGCCAGTCGACCTCGACCAGCTTGCCGTTCCGCCGCAGCAGCGGCCGGTCGAGCCGCCGCCGGGACAATCCGTCGGCCGCGAACCGGCTCTTGTCATTGAGCCACTCCTCGTTCACGTCCTCGTTGAGCCGCGGCAGGACGCGCATTACCTGGGCGCCGCGGGAATCGACGCGGATGTTGCTGCCGACGGCGTCCAGCACGTCGATCGATTCGGTCTTCGCGAGCTCCCAGGGCCGCGCGATATAGGCATAGGGCTTGGAGGTCAGCGCGCCCACGGGGCAGATATCTATGATGTTGGCGGAGAGCTCCGATGAGAGGCCCTTCTCGACGTAGGTGGTGATCTCCATGTGCTCGCCGCGGCTGGTGGCGCCGAGCTCCTCGACGCCCGCCACTTCCGTCATGAAGCGGATGCAGCGCGTGCAGTGGATGCAGCGGTTCATCTCGGTCGAGACCAGCGGACCGAAATTCTTCTCCTCCACCGCGCGCTTGTTCTCGTTGTAGCGTCCGCGGTCGAAGCCGTAGGCCATGGCCTCGTCCTGCAGGTCGCATTCACCGCCCTGGTCGCAGATCGGGCAATCCAGCGGATGATTGATGAGCAGGAATTCCATCACACCGTGACGCGCCTTGCGGGCGCGCTCGGATTCCGTGTGGACCACCATGCCGTCCGCCGCGGGCATGCAGCACGACGCCACCGGCTTCGGCGACTTCTCGATGTCGACCAGGCACATCCGGCAGTTGCCCGCGATCGAGAGCCGCTGGTGATAGCAGAAATGCGCGACCTCCACGCCAGCCAGCTGGCAGGCCTGGAACACCGTGCTGCCCGGCGGAACCTCGACCGCGATGCCGTTGATCGTGAGCTTGGGCATGCCGGTTCCCTTCAGGCGGCCTTCGCCGCCGCGGCGGCGCGATAGGCGGCGATGCGCCGTTCGAGCTCCGGCCGGAAATGCCGGATCAGTCCCTGCACCGGCCAGGCGGCGGCATCGCCCAGCGCGCAGATCGTATGGCCCTCGATCTCGTAGGAGACGTCGAGCAGCATGTCGATCTCGCCGACCTCCGCCTCGCCGCGCACCATGCGCTCCATCACGCGCCAGACCCAGCCGGTTCCCTCGCGGCAGGGCGTGCACTGGCCGCAGCTCTCATGCATGTAGAACTTCGAGAGCCGCGCGATCGCCTTTACGATATCGGTGGATTTATCCATCACGATGACCGCGGCGGTGCCGAGGCCGCTCTTGACCTCGCGCAGGCTGTCGAAATCCATCAGCACGCTATCGCAGACCGACTTCGGGATCACCGGCACGGAGGAGCCGCCGGGGATGACGCCGAGGAGATTGTCCCAGCCGCCGCGCACGCCACCCGCATGAGTCTCGATCAGCTCCTTGAGCGGAATGCCCATGGCTTCTTCGACGTTGCACGGGCGGTTCACGTGGCCGGAAATGCAGAACACCTTGGTGCCGCTGTTCTTCGGCCGGCCGATGCCGGCGAACCACGCGGCGCCGCGGCGCAGGATCGTGGGCATGACCGCGATGGTCTCGACATTGTTGACCGTGGTGGGGCAGCCGTAGACCCCGACCGCGGCCGGAAACGGCGGCTTGTTGCGGGGCATGCCCTTCTTGCCTTCGAGGCTCTCCAAAAGAGCGGTCTCCTCGCCGCAGATATAGGCACCGGCGCCGCGATGGAGATGGATCTCGAAATCGAAGCCGGAGCCGCAAGCGTTCTTGCCCACGAGGCCGGCCGCGTAGGCCTCCTCGATCGCGGATTGCAGCCGCTTCGCCTCGTTTACGAACTCGCCGCGGATATAGATGTAGCAGGCATGGGCGCCCATGCCCACGCTCGCGAGCAGGCAGCCCTCGACCACCTTATGTGGGTCGTTGCGCAGGATGTCCCGGTCCTTGCACGTGCCGGGCTCGGACTCGTCGGCGTTCAGCACGAGATAACAGGGCCGGTCGCTGGTCTTCGGCATGAAGGACATCTTGAGGCCAGTCGGGAAGCCTGCCCCGCCGCGGCCGCGCAAGCCCGATTCTTTTACCTGCTCGACGATCCAATCGCGGCCCTTGAGGATCAGCTCCTTGGTGCCCGTCCAGTCGCCGCGCTGCCGGGCGCCGCGGAGCCGCCAATCGTATTCGCCGTAGAGATTGGTGAAGATCCTGTCCTTATCCGCGAGCATCAGGATCTCCGGAGAAGCTGAGCTCCTTGAGCGTGGTCTTGCCGCCCTCGGGCGCCGAGCCCTGGCGCCCCTTGACGGAGCCGGCCGGCGGCTTCTCGCCCCGGCTGAGCGCGTCCAGCAGCGCCTCGGTCGAGCGGGCGTCGAGGTCCTCGTAGAAATCGTCGTTCACCTGGATGATCGGCGCGTTGACGCAACCGCCGAGACATTCGACTTCGGTCATGGTGAACAAGCCGTCGGGCGTGGTCTCCCGCATGGTGATGCCGAGCTTGCGCTCGCAGGCCGCCACCACCTCGGTCGAGCCGCGGAGCCAACACGGCGTCGTCGTGCAGATCTGCAGGAGATACCGACCCACCGGCTTCAGATTGAACATGGTGTAGAAGGTCGCGACCTCGTAGACCCGGATGCGCGCAATCTCGAGCATATCGGCGACCACGTCCATCGCGGCGCGCGGCAGCCAATTGTCGTGTTGCCGCTGGGCCAGATCCAGCAGCCCCAGCACGGCACTCGCCTGCCGCCCGGGCGGATACTTGGCGATGATGGCCCGTGCCTTCGCGAGGTTCTCCACCGTGAAGGCGAAGCTCTCGGGCTGCGCCACATCGGGCGCGTTGGCGGCCTCGCTCATCGGTCGATGCTTCCGAAGACGATATCCATGGAACCGATGATGGCAACGACGTCCGCCAGCAAGTGGCCGCGGCCGAGGAAATCCGTGGCCTGCAGGAAGGCGAAATCCGGGGAGCGGATCTTGCAGCGATAGGGCCGGTTCGTGCCATCGGAGACCAGATAGACCGCGAATTCGCCCTTGGGCGCCTCCACGGCCGTATAGGTCTCGCCGGCGGGCACGTGGTAACCCTCGGTATAGAGCTTGAAGTGATGGATCAGCGCCTCCATCGAGCTCTTCATCTCCGCGCGCGGCGGCGGCGTCACCTTGCGGTCGTTCACGACGACGGGCCCACCGGGCATCTTCTCCAGAGCCTGCTTCATGATGCGGAGCGACTGCCGCATTTCCTCCATGCGCACGAGGTAACGGTCCCAGCAGTCGCCGTTCTTGCCGATGGGCACGTCGAAATCCATCTCGGCGTAGACATCATAGGGCTGCGACTTGCGCAGGTCCCAGGGCACGCCGGAGCCGCGCAGCATCGGCCCGGTGAATCCCCAATCGAGCGCGTCGCCCGCGCTCACGGTGCCGATATTGACGGTGCGCTGCTTGAAGATCCGGTTCTCGGTCAGCAGCTCCTCGAGGTCGTCGATGCGGGCCGGAAAGGTCTCGCAGAAGCCCGCGATGTCCTCGGCAAGGCCGGCGGGCATGTCCTGATGCACGCCGCCCGGTCGGAAATAGGCGGAATGGAAGCGCGCGCCCGAGACGCGCTCGTAGAACTCCAGCAGCCGCTCGCGCTCCTCGAACCCCCAGAGCAGCGGCGTGATGGCCCCGATGTCGAGGGCGAAGGTGGTGACGTTGAGGATATGATTGAGAATGCGCGTGATCTCGGAGAACAGCACGCGGATGTACTTCGCGCGCGGCGGCACCTCGATACCCAGCAGCTTCTCCACGCCCAGCGCGAAGCCATGCTCCTGGCACATCGGCGAGACGTAATCGAGCCGG
>DATMMM010000285.1:0-6102 GCA_035569735.1 Allostellaceae bacterium
CAGCGCATGACGTGGCGTCGGGAATATTCCGCGGCGTGCGGCGAGAGGTCCGACATCGAGAACAAGAAGTCGAGAAGTTTTCGATTGTCGCGCATCGAGCCTGCCTCCTCGGAGTTCATGCGGTGTCCCCGTCGTCTCATGAAATCACACCTCACCCGCCGCGCATAGCGTCCTTCGGCGGCGGCTCCGCGAGCACGACCGATGAGCGCAGCCGCTCCGAGCGCTGGCGCAACAGCTCCGCGCTGAGGAACAGCACGCCCGTCAGCGCGATCAGAAGGGTGGAGACCGCCGCAATGGTCGGATCGATCTCGAAGCGGATGCTCTCCCACATCTTGCGCGGCAGGGTGACGGCGCTGGTTCCCGAGACGAAGAGAGCGACCACCAGCTCGTCGAAGGAGCTGATGAACGCGAAGAGCGCACCCGCCAGCACGCCCGGACGGATGATCGGGAACGTGACCTGCCAGAAGGTGCGCCACGGGGTGGCACCGAGGTTCATGGCGGCTTGCTCGAGGCGCTCGTCGAAGCCCTGCAAAGTCGCGGAAACATTGATCACGACGAAGGGCACCGCGAGACAGGTGTGCGCGATCACCAGCGCGAAGGGATTCCCGACCAGTCCTAAGCGTGCATAAAAGAAATAGATCCCGATCGCGACGATGATCACCGGCGCGATCAGCGGCGAGATGATGAACCCCATCAGCAGGTCCTTGCCGCGGAAATCCGTTCGCACCAGGGCGAGCGCCGCCGGCGCGCCCAGCGCCGTGGCCAACACCATGACCGCCGCCCCGACCCAGAGGCTCAGCGAGGCGGCGCCCAGCCAGTCGGAGCGGCCGAGGAAATTCTCGTACCATCTGAGGCTGAAGCCCGGCGGCGGAAAGCTCAGATAAGTCCCGGCGGAGAACGACAGCGGAATGACCACCAGAATGGGAAACACCAAGTAGAGCAGAACCAACGCAGCGATGCTGCTGACGCCCAAGCTCGGACCCGAGCGCGGGCGCGCCCTGCGGCTCATTCCGCGTGCTCTATCGCGAAACACGGCCGAGCGCCTCCCGGACACCGAGCGTCCGTGCAAAGCCACCGAAGACCAGCAGCGCCGCAGCCAACAGCACCACCGCGAGCGCCGATGCGAAGGGCCAATTGAAGAGCTCGACCTGTTGCTGGATCAGCACGGCGATCATGAGATCGCGCGGGCCGCCGACCAGCGCCGGCGTGATGAAGAAGCCGAGAGCCAGGATGAAGACCAGCAGGCACCCCGCGGAGACGCCGGGCAGTGCGAGGGGCAGCAGCACCTGTCGGAAGACGCCGATCGGAGTGGCGCCCAGCCCCTCCGCCGCCCGCAGCAGATTTCCATCGATGCCGCGGATCACGCTGTAGAGCGGCAGAATCATGAAGGGCAGCAGGATATGCACCATCGCGACGTAGACCGCGAAGGTGGTGTTGAGCAGCTGCACGGGCTCGTCGATGGCGCCGATCGCCAGGAGGAACTGATTGACGATGCCCTGCCGCCCCAGGAGCACCATCCAGGCATAGGTGCGTACGAGGATGCTGGTCCAGAACGGCAGCAGCACCAGCATCATGAGCAAATTGGACTTGGCCCGGTCGATGCGCGCCAGCACGTAGGCGACCGGAAAACCCAGCAGCAGCGCCGCAATCGTCACGATCGCGGCGACCCGGAACGTCAGCCATAGCACGTGCAGGTAGACCGGGTTCTCGAACAAGCGCCGGAAGTTCTCCAGCGTCCAGCTGGGCTCCGTGATGCTGCGAAGCATCATCGCCGCAACCGGATAGGCATAAAACGCCGTGAGATAGACGAGCAAGGGCAAGACCAGCGCGGGATGCGACAATCGCGTGCGCGACGGAGTTTTCCGATCAACCGGAATGATGCTCATGATCCGCTCGGGTCCGCGCTCCAGCCGCGATACCGAGCTCAACGATAGCGAGCCGGCGCCTGCATTGCCATATCCGGCCGGCGCGGCGATGATGAGTCTTCGCATGGCGAGCGCGCCCAATCCACCAATGCCCGCCCTATTCGGCGGGACCAACCGACGGAGCTCTTCCGGAGCCGCGGTCGTGCTCGACAAGATCCGCAAGAGCTTCGGCTCCGTGACCGCGGTCGATGATGTGAGCCTCGCGGTCGAGCCTGGCGAGTTCATCACCCTGCTGGGTCCGAGCGGATCCGGCAAGACCACCACGCTGATGATGATCGCCGGCTTCGACCACCCCACGGGCGGCGAGATCTACATCGACGGCACGCCGCTCGTGGGAGTGCCGGCCTACCGGCGCGGCATCGGCATGGTGTTTCAGAGCTACGCGCTCTTTCCGCACATGACCGTGGCCGAGAATGTCGGCTTCGCGCTCAAGCAGCGCGCGACCGACAAGTCGCAGATCGCCCAGCGGGTCTCGGAGACATTGGACATCGTACGCTTGCGCGGCTACGAGGCGCGATACCCGCGGCAGCTCTCGGGCGGCCAGCAGCAGCGCGTCGCGCTCGCGCGCGCGATCATCTTCCGGCCGCGTGTGCTCTTGATGGACGAGCCGCTGAGCGCACTCGACAAGCAGCTGCGCGAGGAGCTGCAGCTCGAGATGAAGCGGTTGCATCGGCAACTCGGTATTACCTTCATCTACGTGACCCACGACCAACGCGAGGCGTTGATCATGTCGGATCGGGTCGCCGTCATGAACGAAGGCCGGATCGAGCAGGCGGGAACTCCGTCGGATCTCTACGACCGGCCGGCGAACCGCTTCGTCGCGGGCTTCATCGGCGAATCGAATTTTCTCGATGGCGAGGTCATCGCGGTCAACGGCCGAGACGTGGCGGTGCGGGTCGCGGGCTCGACGGTCATCGCGGTTTCAGGTTCGCCCCCGTCGATCAGCGCGCGCGTGGCACTCGCGGTTCGGCCGGAGAAGATCGGATTCCGGGATGGCGCGGCTCCCGCGCCGCAGGCTCGATTGAATGCGCTCGATGCGCAGGTGCACGATGTCACCTTCGTGGGGGAGATGCACCGCTATGCCCTGGAGATCGCGCCCGGAGTTATGCTCGTGACGAAGCAGCAGCATCGGTTCCATGTGAGGCCGCGCGCGCCACAGGAGCACGTGATGGTCGAATGGCACATCGAGGATACGCTGATCGTCTAGCCGGCCGGCCGGAACGGAGAAGACCCATGAACGAGGCGACAAACGCGGGAAGTTCGACCATCGGAGCGATGTTCGGCTCGCCGTCCGGCGGGAGCTTCCTCGATCTCCCCAAGGCTGCCATCGCGGAGGGCGCGCGCGCCGACGTGGCGATCCTGGGCGCGCCCGCGGCCACGCCCTATCCGTCGGTCGGTCCCTATTGCGCGGGCGGCCCGGCCGCCATTCGCGCGGGCATCGCCAACTGGGCAGGGGCGCGCGATCACATGGATTTCGACCTCGGCGGCCCCATGGTCGCCGCCGGAACCTCCGCGGTTGATTGCGGCGACCTCGCTTACGATGCGAAGGATGCCGCGGCAAACCGGGCGCGCATCGCCGGCGCCGTGAGAACACTCCTCGATGGCGGCGCGGTGCCCGTCGTGATCGGCGGCGACGATTCCATCCCGATACCCCTGTTCCAGGCCTTCGAAGGCCGCGGCAAATTCACCGTGCTGCAAATCGATGCGCATATCGACTGGCGCGACGAGGTGCAGGGGATCAAGCTCGGGCTCTCCAGCACCATGCGCCGCGCCAGCGAGATGGGCTGGATCGAGCGCATCATCCAGGTGGGCGCCCGCGGCACCGGCAGCGCCCGGGTCTCGGACTATCAGGACGCGCTCGCCGCGGGCGTGCGGTTCTTCTTCGCGGACGCCGTGCACGAGCGTGGCATCGAGCCCGTGCTCGCCGAAGTGCCCGCGGGCAGCAATGTCCTCGTCAGCATCGATTGCGACGGGCTCGACCCCGCGATCATGCCGGCCGTGATCGGACCGGCGCCGGGCGGTCTCACCTACTGGCAGGCGGTGGGGCTGATGCGCGGCGTCGCGCGCAAGGCGCGCATCGCCGCCTTCGACATCGTCGAATTCATGCCCGAGCGCGATGAGCAGCAACGCGGCGCTCTCACGGCCGCGCGGCTCGTCGCTAATGCGATCGGACTCATCTCGCGCCAGCGCGCCGCGAAGCGCTAACCGTCCAGCAGGGAGAGAGACGAATGGCCCATCTGAGGCTCCGCAAATTCAACACCAGCACGGTCTATGAGGGCGGCCGGATCGCCAACGACATGTGCATGGTGGTTCGCGCCGGCAATTTCATTTTCCTGCGTGGCCAGACCGGGTTCACGCTCGACAACAAGTTCGTGGGCAAAGGCGACGCGGCGGCGCAGGCCGATCAGGCCATGAAGAACGTGAAGGTCCTGCTCGAGGAGGCCGGTGCCAAGATGGAGCACATCTGCAAGGTCACCACGTACATCACCGACCGCGCCTATCGCGAGCCCGTCTACACTGTGGTTGGACGGCATCTCAAGGGCGTGTTTCCCTGCGGCACGGGGCTGATCGTGAACGGCCTCGCGCTCCGGGAGATGCTGGTGGAGATCGACATCGAGGCCGTCATTCCCGAACCGGCTTGAGCTCAAGGAGACACACTATGGCTGACGCAACCTTGCTGCTTTCCTCACTCGGCGTACCGGCCTCAGCGATCGCCGACGGTGACCTCGCCGTTCATTCGCCGATCGACGGCCGGCGGATCGGCCTGGTCAAGAGCGACAGCCCCGCCTCAATCGACGCCAAGATCGCGCGGGCGGACGCGGCCTTTCACCAATGGCGCACCGTGCCGGCACCCCGGCGCGGCGAGCTGGTGCGGCTCTTGGGCGAGGAACTGCGCCGCGCCAAGGACGATCTTGGCCGCCTGGTCACGCTGGAGAACGGCAAGATCCTCGAGGAAGGCCGCGGCGAGGTCCAGGAGATGATCGACATCTGCGACTTCGCGGTCGGCCTCTCCCGCCAACTTTATGGCCTTACCATCGCCTCGGAGCGGCCCGGGCATCGCATGATGGAGACTTGGCATCCGCTCTCCGCGGTGGGCGTGATCACCGCGTTCAATTTCCCGGTGGCGGTGTGGTCGTGGAACACGGCGATCGCGCTGGTCTGCGGCGACCCCGTGGTCTGGAAGCCCTCGGAGAAGACGCCGCTCACGGCGCTTGCCTGCAAGGCGCTGCTCGAGCGGGCGGCCAAGCAGCTGGGCGGCGTTCCCGACGGGCTCCTGGAGGTCGTGCTGGGCGCCCGGTCCGCTGGCGAGCGGATCGCCGCGGACCCGCGGCTTCGCCTGGTGAGCGCCACGGGGAGCACCCGGATGGGCAAGGCGCTCGCTCCCGTGGTGGCGGCGCGCCTGGGCCGCTCGCTTCTCGAGCTCGGCGGCAACAACGGCGCGATCGTCACGGCATCAGCCGATCTCGATCTCGTGACACGCGCCGTTGCCTTCGCCGCGGTGGGGACCGCCGGACAGCGCTGCACCTCGCTGCGCCGGCTCATCGTCCACGAGAGCATCAAGGCGCCGCTGGTCGATCGCCTGAAGAAGGCCTACGGCTCCATCCGCGTCGGCGATCCGCTCGAGCCCGGCACGCTGGTGGGCCCGCTGATCGACCGCCGCGCCTTCGAGGGCATGCAGGCGGCCTTGACGCAGGCGCGCGCCGACGGCGGATCGGTCTCCGGCGGCGAGCGGGCGCTGGGCGATCGGCTGCCCGACGCTTATTACGTGAAGCCGGCGATCGTCGACATGCCGCAGCAGACCGCGATCGTGCGCGAGGAGACCTTCGCGCCGATCCTCTACGTCATGAGCTATCGCACGCTCGAGGACGCGCTCCGCATGCACAACGAGGTGCCGCAGGGCCTCGCCTCCAGCATCTTCACCAACGATCTCCGCGAGGCCGAGACCTTCATGAGCGCCGCCGGCAGCGACTGCGGTATCGTCAACGTCAACATCGGCCCGAGCGGCGCCGAGATCGGCGGCGCCTTCGGCGGCGAGAAGGAGACCGGCGGCGGCCGGGAGTCCGGCTCCGACGCCTGGAAGGCCTACATGCGCCGCGCCACCAACACCATCAACTACTCGGGCGCCCTGCCGCTGGCGCAAGGCATCAAGTTCGACGTGGGCTAGCCCAGCGACGCC
>DATMMM010000286.1:0-9925 GCA_035569735.1 Allostellaceae bacterium
CAGCCGCGTCAGCACATAGTCCAGATAATCGGCCGTGTTCTTGCCCGGCCGGATGCCCGGAATGAAGCCGCCGTACTTCTTCAGATTGTCGGCGGTGTCGGCGGGGTTGAACACCACGGCCGTATAGAAGAAGCAGAAGAAGATGATGAGCGCCGCATAGAGCGCCATGTGCACCAGCGAGCCCGGCTGCAAGTAGAGCTTCAGGTCCGCGAGGAAACTGTCGGGCGATGCGAAGTTGGCGAGCGTCGAGGGCAGCAGCAGCAGCGAGGAGGCGAAGATCGGCGGAATCACGCCCGAGCTGTTGAGCTTGAGCGGCAGATGCGAGGCCTCGCCGCCGAACATCTTGTTGCCGACCTGGCGCTTGGGATACTGCACGAGGATGCGCCGCTGGGCCCGCTCCATGAACACGATGAACGTGATCACCGCGATAGCGCCGACCAGGAACGAGATGATCACGAAGGGCGACAGCGAGCCGGTGCGGCCAAGCTCGAGGAGCTGGGCGAGCGCCGAGGGCATCCGGGCCACGATGCCCGTGAAGATGATCAGCGAGATGCCGTTGCCGACGCCGCGGGCGGTGATCTGCTCGCCGAGCCACATCAGGAACACCGTGCCGCCCGTGAGCGTCACCACCGTGGTGAGGCGGAAGAACAGGCCCGGGTCCATCACCGGCGAGCCGAAGCTACCGCCGCGACCGGTCGCCTCGAGGCCGGCGGCAATGCCGTAGGCCTGCACGGCGGCCAACAGCACGGTGCCGTAGCGCGTGTACTGGTTGAGCTTCTTGCGGCCGACCTCGCCCTCTTTCTTGAGCGCCTCGAGCGTGGGCGAGACCGCGGTCAGCAGCTGGATGATGATCGATGCCGAGATATACGGCATGATCGTGAGCGCGAAGATGGTCATGCGCCCGAGCGCGCCGCCCGAGAACATGTCGAAGATGTCGAGGAGCCCGCCCTGCTGGCTCTTGAAGATCTCCGCCAGGATCTGCGGATCGATGCCGGGCAGCGGGATGTAGGTGCCGAGCCGGTAGATCACCAGCGCGCCCAGGGTGAACCAGATCCGCTTCTTGAGCTCGGTCGCCTTGGCGAAAGCCCCGAGGTTGAGGCTCGACGCGAGTTGCTCGGCTGCTGAGGCCATCTAACCCATCCTTGGGCCCCTTGGACCCACGTTTATGCTGCCCCCGCCGATCATGCCTTGGCCGTATCGCCGGCCTTCTTCTGCGCCGGCTTCGCGGCCGGCAGGATGACCTTGCCGCCGAGCTTCTCCACCGCGGCGATCGCGGATTTGGAGGCCCCGGCGACCTCGAGCGTGAGTGCGACCTTGAGCTCGCCCTTGCCGAGCAGCCGGACACCGTCGCCGACCCGGCGCAGCACGCCCGCAGCGACCAGCACGTCGCCGGTCACGGGCGCATCGGCTTTGAGCTTGCCGGCGTCGAGCGCCGTCTGCAAGCGCCCGAGGTTCACGATGTGATAGGTCTTCTGGAACGCGACCCGTCCGAAGCCGCGCTTCGGCACCCGGCGATGCAGCGGGGTCTGCCCGCCCTCGAAGCCGTTGAGCGCCACGCCCGTGCGCGCGGTCTGGCCCTTGCCGCCGCGCGCGCTGGTCTTGCCCTTGCCGGAGCCGATGCCGCGCCCCACCCGCTTGTAGCGATAGTGCGCGCCCTTGTTGTCTCGGATCTCGTTGAGCTTCATAGCCGTCACCACCGTTCCGCCCGTCGCCGGGCATCGATCAAATCAAAGAAATAGAGCGCCCCGCCTCAGGCGACGGGATCGATCCGCACGAGGTGCCGCACGCGCTCGATCATGCCGCGCACGGCGGGCGTATCCTCGAGCACGCGGCTGCGGTTGATCCGGTCGAGTCCGAGCCCGCGAAGCGTCGCCCGCTGATTGGCGAAGCGCCCGGCGGCGCTGCGGATTTGCGTCACCTTGACGGCCTTCTCGGGTACTGGCTTCGGCGCGGACGGAGCCGGCCGCGGCTTCGGCGTGGGCGCGGCCTGAGCTGCTGCCGTCGGCTCTGCCGGCGCGGTTGCATCCGGCGCCGCAGCGGCCTTTTTGGCCACGGCCTTCGGCGCCGCCTTCTTGACCTCCTTCTTCGCCGCCTCGGCCTTCGGCGCCTTCTTGCTTTCCGCCTCCGGCTGCTTCTTCTCGGCCATCGCGATTACTCCCGAGCGTCCGTCGTTTCGCGGCCGCGGATGATGTCGCTCACCTTCTTGCCGCGCCGCGCCGCTACGGAGCGCGGACTCACCGAGCGCTGCAGCGCCTCGAAGGTGGCCTTGATCATGTTGTGCGGATTGGAGGTGCCGACCGACTTCGCCACCACGTCCTGGACGCCCAGCGCCTCGAAGATGGCGCGCATCGGACCGCCCGCGATGATGCCGGTGCCTTGCGGTGCCGCCTTCAGCACGACCTCACCGGCGCCGTAATAGCCGATGATGTCGTGGTGGAGCGTGCGGCCCTCGCGCAGGGGGATGCGCACCATGCCGCGGCGCGCTTGCTCGGTCGCCTTGCGGATCGCCTCCGGCACCTCGCGCGCCTTGCCGGAGCCGTAGCCGACCCGGCCCTTGCTGTCGCCGACCACCACCAGCGCCGCGAATCCGAAGCGGCGGCCGCCCTTCACCACTTTGGCGACGCGGTTGATGCTGACCAGCTTCTCGACGAACTCGCCGTCCTCGCGATCGCGATCTCTCGGCTGACGATCGCCGCCGCGTCCGCGGCGCGGCCGGTCGCCGCCTTCGCGCGATCTTGGGCCGCCAGTTTCCGAAGTTGCCATGTCGCGTCTTTCCTAGAAGGTGAGGCCGCCCTCGCGGGCAGCGTCGGCCAGGGCCTTGACCCGGCCGTGAAAGAGATAGCCCCCGCGATCGAATACCACGGCCTTGACGCCGGCGGCGACCGCGCGCTCGGCGACCAGCTTGCCCACCGCCTGGGCCGCCGCCACGTTGGCGCCGGTCTTGAGGCCCTCGCGCAGCGATTTGTCGAGCGTCGAGGCCGCCGCGAGGATCTGGCCGCTCGCGGCGTCGATCACCTGGGCATAGATGTGGAGCGAGGAGCGGAACACCGACAAGCGCGGCCGCCCCTTCGCGGTGATCCCCATGCGGCGGCGCACGCGCTGCTGGCGCCGCCCGAAGAGCCGTTTGGTCTTGTTCTGCATCGCCTTGGACTCCGGTCCCCTACTTCTTCTTGCCTTCCTTGCGGCGGATCGTCTCGGTCGCGTACTTGATGCCCTTGCCCTTGTAGGGCTCGGGCTTGCGCATGGAGCGCAGTTTCGCCGCCACCTCGCCCACGCGCTGCCGGTCGGCGCCCGTGACCAGGATCGAGGTCGGCTTCTCGCAGGTGATCTTGATGTCGTCGGGGATCGGGAAGTTGATCTCGTGGCTGAAGCCGAGCTGCAGGTTGAGCGTCTTGCCCTGAACAGCCGCGCGATATCCCACGCCGCTGATCTCGAGCCCCACCGAAAATCCCTTGGAGACGCCGTTTACCATGTTGTTGACGAGCGCGCGTGTGGTGCCCCACTGCATGCGCGCGCGCTTGGTCTCGGCCTTGGGCGTGACCACCACGTTGCCGTCCTTGACCGCGGTCGTGACGTCACCGCCGACTACGAGCTTCAGCGTGCCGAGCTTGCCCTTGGCGGTGACGGTTTGGCCCGCCACCTCGATGGTGACGCCCTGCGGGATCGGGACCGGATGCTTGCCGACGCGCGACATCGTGAACCTCAGAATACGCGGCAGAGGACCTCGCCGCCGACATTGGCAGCGCGGGCCTCGTTGTCCGACATGACGCCTCTGGGCGTCGACAGGATCGCGATGCCGAGCCCGTTGTAGATGCGCGGCAGATCGGCGATCCGCGAGTAGATGCGGCGGCCCGGGGTGGAGACGCGCGAGATCTCGCGGATCACCGGCTCGCCCTCGACGTACTTGAGCTCGATCGCGAGCTCGGTGACACCCGGGCGCAGCTCCTCGCGGATGTAGCCGCGGATGTAGCCTTCCCGCTGCAGCACCTCGAGCACGTTGGCGCGAATCTTCGAGGCGGGGGTCCGCACCACGGGCTTGTGGGCCCGCTGCGCGTTCCGGATCCGGCTCAGCATATCCCCGAGAGGATCGCTCATCGACATAAGGCTCGTCTCCCTTACCAGCTCGACTTGACCATGCCGGGGATCTGCCCGGACGAGGCCAGCTCGCGTAGCGCGATGCGCGACAGCCTGAACTTGCGGTAATTGCCGCGCGGCCGCCCGGTGAGCTCGCACCGGATGCGGTAGCGCGTCGGCGCCGAGTTGCGCGGCAGCTCCGAGAGCTTGAGGCGCGCCGCGAAGCGCTCCTCCGGCGTCAGCCCCATGTCGTTGGCGACGTCCTTGAGGCGCTTGCGCTTGGCCGCGAAGCGCTTGGCCAGCGCCTGGCGCCGCTTGTTCTTCTCAATCGAGCTCGTCTTGGCCATGAGAGGACCTCTCGGTCTCAGTTGACGAACGGCATCTGGAAGCCCGCGAGCAGCGCCTTGGCTTCCTTGTCCGTCCGCGCGGTTGTCACGATGATGATGTCCATGCCGCGGGTGGCATCGACCTCGTCGTAATTGATCTCCGGAAACACCAGCTGCTCCTTGAGGCCGAGCGCATAATTGCCGCGACCGTCGAAGCTCTTGGCCGAGACGCCGCGGAAGTCGCGCACGCGCGGCAAGGCGATGTTGATCAGCCGGTCCAGGAACTCGTACATGCGCTGATTGCGCAGCGTCACCTTACAGCCGATCGGCAGGTTCTCGCGCAGCTTGAAGGTCGCGATCGACTTCTTCGCCTTGGTGATCACCGGCTTCTGGCCGGTGATCGCGGCGAGCTCGCGCGCGGCCGCGTCGACCTTCTTCACGTCCTGCACGGCCTCGCCCACGCCCATGTTGACCACGATCTTTTCCAGGCGCGGCACTTCCAACATGTTGCTGTAGCCGAACTCCTTCATCAGCGAAGGCCGCACCACAGTGTCGTAATGCTCTCTGAGACGGGTCATGGCTCCTCGCTTAGGCGTCGATGATCTCGCCGGACCGCTTGGCGAAGCGGACCTTCCGGCCGTCCTCGAGGGTCTTGTAGCCGACGCGCGTCGGCTTATCGGTCTTGGGGTCGACATAGGCGACGTTAGAGACGTGGATCGAGGCTTCCTTCTCCACGATGCCCCCGGCATTCCCCGCCGAGGGCGCCGTGTGCCGCTTCACCATGTTGACGCCGTCGACCACGACGCGGTTCTCCGCCGGCAGCACCTTCTTCACCTCGCCGGTCTTGCCCCTGTCGCGGCCGGTGATGACCACGACCTTGTCGCCCTTCTTGATCTTGAGCTTCGGCATGGCTCAGAGCACCTCCGGCGCGAGCGAGACGATCTTCATGAACTTGCGCGCGCGCAGCTCGCGCGTCACCGGCCCGAAGATGCGGGTCCCGATCGGCTCACCCTGCTTGGTGATCAGCACCGCCGCGTTGCGGTCGAAGCGGATCGCCGTGCCATCGGGACGGCGGATCTCCTTGGCGGTGCGCACGATCACCGCCTGATGCACGTCGCCCTTCTTGACGCGGCCGCGGGGTATCGCGTCCTTCACCGACACCACGATCACGTCGCCGACCGTCGCGTATTTGCGCTTGGAGCCGCCCAGCACCTTGATGCACTGGACGCGCCTGGCGCCGGAATTGTCGGCGACGTCGAGATTGGTCTGCATCTGGATCATTGGCGCGCTACTCCTTGGCCGCGGCCTCGGCGGCCTCGGCCTTGCGGGCGCGCCGGCGCGGCGCGGTCTTCTTCTCGACCGCGGCCTTCGCCTGGTCGGAGATGGCGGCTTGCGGCGCGGCTTTCGCATCCGCGGCCAGCACCACGAACCGCTTGTTCTTGGAGATCGGCCGGCTCTCCTGGATGCGCACGAGATCGCCCACCTTGAAGGTGTTCTGCTCGTCGTGCGCCGCGTATTTCTTGGAGCGCATGATGTATTTCTTGTAGACCGGGTGCATGACGCGCCGCTCGACGCGCACGACCACGGTCTTTTCCTGCACGTCGCTCACGACCACGCCTTGGAGAATTCGTTTCGGCATTTCCTGATGGCTCCTTAGGACGCGGCGCGCTGGCGCTCGCCCAGCACGGTCTTGATGCGTGCGATGGTGCGGCGGACGTCGCGCACGCGCGCGGTGTTCTCGAGCTGGCCGCTCGCCCTCTGGAAGCGCAAGTTGAAGACTTCCTTGGTGAGCTGCTCGAGCTCGGCGTTGAGCTCGTCGGTGGTCTTGGCTTTGACGTCCTTCGCTTTCATGGGCTCAGGCTCCCTCGCCCAGGCGCCGCACGATCTTGGTCGCGATCGGCAACTTGGCGGCTGCGAGTTCGAAGGCCTCGTCCGCCACCGGCGTCGGCACGCCGTCCATCTCGAAGAGGATGCGGCCGGGCTTCACCCGGCAGACCCAGAATTCGGGATTGCCTTTGCCCGAGCCCATGCGCACCTCGGCGGGCTTCAGCGACACCGGCACGTCCGGGAAGATCCGGATCCAGATCCGGCCGACCCGGCGGATGTGGCGCGTGATGGCGCGCCGCGCGGCCTCGAGCTGGCGCGCGGTGACGCGGCCGGGCTCGACCGCCTTCAGGCCGCAATTGCCGAAGTTGAGGGAAGTCCCGCCCTTGGCGTTGCCGTGGATCCGGCCTTTGTGCGCCTTGCGGTACTTGCTGCGGGCTGGGCTGAGCATGACGATCTGACCTTGCGACTAGCTTCTCAGGCTCGGCTCGGCTGCGCTTCGATGGCGCGCTTGTCCTGCGCCATCGGGTCGTGCGCCAGCACCTCGCCGCGGAACACCCAGACCTTGACGCCGCAGGTGCCGTAGGTGGTCTTGGCGGTGGCGGTGCCGAAATCGACGTCAGCGCGCAGCGTGTGCAACGGCACGCGCCCCTCGCGGTACCACTCCATGCGCGCGATCTCGGCGCCGCCGAGCCGGCCCGAGCAGTTGATGCGGATGCCGAGTGCGCCCAGCCGCATCGCCGATTGCACCGCCCGTTTCATCGCGCGGCGGAACGCGACGCGGCGCTCCAGCTGCTGGGCGATGCTCTCGGCGATCAGCTTGGCCTCGATCTCGGGCTTGCGGATCTCGATGATGTTGAGGCTGACCTCGCTGTTGGTCATCTTGGCGATGTCGACCCGGAGCTTCTCGATATCGGCACCCTTCTTGCCGATCACCACGCCGGGCCGCGCCGAATGGATGGTGATGCGGGTCTTCTTCGCCGCGCGCTCGATCACCACGCGGCTGGCGCCGGCCTGGGCCAGCCGGTCGCTGAGGAACTTGCGCAGCCGCACGTCCTCGTGCAGCAGGTTGCCGTAGTCGCGTCGCGCGAACCAGCGCGAGTCCCAGGTCCGGTTGATGCCGAGCCGCAGCCCGATCGGATTGACCTTCTGACCCATTAAGCCTTCTCCTCCTCGCGCTCGCGCACGACGACCGTGAGATTGCTGAAATATTTCTCGATGTGCGCGACGCGGCCGCGGCCGCGGGTGTGGAACCGGCTCAGCGTGAAGGCGCGGCCGACGCTCGCCTCCTTGACCACGAGACGGTCGACATCGAGCTGATGATTGTTCTCGGCGTTGGCGATCGCCGCCTGCAGCACCTTGCGCACGTCGCGCGCGATGCGCTTCCTCGAGAAGGCGAGCTCGTGCAGCGCCACGTTGGCGTTCTTGCCGCGGATGGTCTGCGCGACCAGGTTGAGCTTGCGCGGGCTCACCTTGAGTCCGTGCAGATAGGCCTTGGCCTCGGTCTCCGCGAGCTGGCGGGGCGTGGCGGGCTTGCCCATGGCCTCACTCCCCTTCTTTCTTGACCTTGCGGTCGGCCGAGTGGCCGTGGAAGAAGCGCGTCGGCGAGAACTCGCCGAGCTTGTGGCCGATCATGTTCTCGGTCACCAGCACCGGGATGAACTTGTGCCCGTTGTAGACGCCGAAAGTGAGACCGACGAATTGCGGAAAGATCGTCGAGCGCCGCGACCAGGTCTTGATGATCTCGTTGCGCCCGGAGCCGCGCGACTTCTCCGCCTTCTTGAGGAGATAGCCGTCGACGAACGGGCCTTTCCAGACTGAGCGTGCCACGTCTTCTCTCCGTTACTTTTTGCCGCGCCGGTGTTGCAGGATGTAGCGGTCGGTCGATTTGTTGTGCCGGGTCTTGGTGCCCTTGGTGCCCTTACCCCAGGGCGTCACCGGATGCCGGCCGCCGGACGTCTTGCCTTCGCCGCCGCCGTGCGGATGGTCGATCGGGTTCATGGCGACGCCGCGCACGGAGGGCCGCCTGCCGAGCCAGCGGTTGCGGCCGGCTTTGCCGATCACGATGTTCTGCTCGTCGGGATTGGAGACGGCGCCGATGGTCGCCATGCACTCGCCGCGGACCAGCCGCACCTCGCCGGAGGCGAGCCGCAGCAGCGCGTAGCCAGCGTCGCGGCCCACGAGCTGGACGTAGGTACCGGCCGAGCGGGCGAGCTGGCCGCCCTTGCCCGGCTTCATCTCGACGTTGTGGATGATCGTGCCGACGGGGATGTTGCGCATGGGCATGGCGTTGCCCGGCTTCACGTCGACGC
Organism: Allostellaceae bacterium; assembly: GCA_035569735.1. GTDB lineage: Bacteria > Pseudomonadota > Alphaproteobacteria > ATCC43930 > CGMCC-115725 > DASZHJ01. Next base: position 8,537 of record DATMMM010000286.1, read on the forward strand.
GCTCGCCTGCCACGACCTTGTCGCCGGCCTTGAGCCGCTGCGGCGCCAGGATATAGGCGAGCTCGCCGTCCTCGTATTTGACGAGCGCAATGAACCCGCTGCGATTGGGATCGTATTCCAGCCGCACGACCTCGGCCGGCATGTCGCGCTTCGAGCGCTTGAAATCGATGATGCGGAAGCGCCGCTTGTGTCCGCCGCCGCGCCAGCGCACGGTGATGCGGCCGTTGTTGTTGCGGCCGCCCTGCTCGCGCTTGCCTTCGGTCAGCGCCTTGACCGGCGGACCCTTCCAGAGCTCGCTGCGGTCGATGATGACCAGCTGGCGCTGCCCCGGCGTGGTCGGCTTGAAGGTCTTGAGTGCCATCGCCTTAGATTCCCGTCGTCACGTCGATCTTCGAGCCCTCGGCGAGGGTGACGATCGCTTTCTTATAGTCGGAGCGCTGGCCGATGAAGCCGCGGAAGCGCTTGACCTTGCCCTTGACGCGCAGCGTATTCACCGCAGTCACCTTGACCTTGAACAGGCCTTCCACCGCGGCCTTCACCTCGCGCTTGTCGGCATCGAGCGGCACCCGGAACGTCACCTGGTTGTGCTCGGAGGCCATGGTGGATTTTTCCGTGATCACCGGCTGGCGGACGATCTCGTACATGCGCTCGCGGGTGAGCTTGGTCTCCTGGCGGGGGATGACGCGAAACCGGCTCATTTGAGGCGCGCCTCCAGATGCTCGACCGCGGCCCGGGTCAGCACGAGCGTGTCGCGGCGCAGGATGTCGTAGACGTTGACGCCCTGCTGCGGCAGCACGTCCACCCTGGGCAGGTTGCGCGCGGCGCGGGCGAATTGCTCGTCGACCACGGCGCCGGCGATGATCAGCACGGAGTCCCAGCCGAGCTTCTTGAGCTGCACGCCCAGCGCCTTGGTCTTGGCGTCCTTCACTTGCGCCTCGTCGATCACCACGAGCTTGCCCTCGGCTTGCTTCGCCGAAAGGGCGCTCTTGAGGCCGAGCCGGCGCACTTTCTTCTGCAGGTCGAAGCCGTGGTCGCGCACCACCGGACCGAAGATCACGGCGCCGCCGCGGAACTGCGGCGAGCGCAGGCTGCCTTGCCGGGCGCGGCCGGTGCCCTTCTGCCGCCAGGGCTTCTTGGTCGTGCCCTGGATGTCGCTGATGCCCTTGGTGGCATGCGTTCCGGCGCGACGCTTGGCGAGCTGCCAATTGACCACGCGCGCGAGGATGTCGCGACGCACGGGCGCGCCGAACACGTCCTCGGACAGCTCGATCTCGCCGACGTCCTGGTTGTCGAGGTTCTTGACGGAATGTTTCATGTGATCAGCCCTCCGCCTGCGGGGCCCCGGTCGCTGGGGCCTCCCCCGCCGGCGCAGCTTCTGCCGCCGCCGGC
>DATMMM010000287.1:0-3566 GCA_035569735.1 Allostellaceae bacterium
CTGCCGGGCTCGCCCGGCGCCTGCCGCGACGGCTGGGAGATTCTGGAGCCGCAGCTCGACAACCGGCACCGCCCCTGCAACCTGGTCGAGCTCATGCCGCGCCTGCAGGAGCATTTGAAGAAGTCCGCCGTCGCATCCTGAGCGCGTCCCGCGCGCGCCACCGGCGATAGCTTCCAGCATCGTCCACGTCCTCCAGCGTCTCCAGCAGCGCGACGGAGAACCAGCGCGGCAGGCTCGCGCGCGTGTCCGTGAGAGCGTGCGGGCTCGACCAGCGCACGCCCTGGAAGAGCCCCGCCGGGATCGGTCGCGTCCGCTTGAGCCCGATCAGCCAATAGCCGCCATCCTCCGCCGGACCGAGCACCACATCGGAACGCCCGAGCGCGCGGAATGCGGCCGCGACATGCCGCGGCGCGAGGTCGGGAATATCGGAGCCCACGATGACCGCAGGGCCCGGCGGCAAGGCGCGGAAGGCGCGCGCCATGCGCCGCCCGAGGTCGCCTGTGCCTTGGTCGAGGCGCGGGAGGCTCATGTCCCAGAATCGGGCGTGGAGCGCGCCAAAGGGTGCGACCGCGATCAGGGTGCACCAGCGCGCATCGCGTCCCACGCGCCGCAGCAGGCGCGCGGTTGTTTGCCGGTAGAACCGCAGGGACGGCAGCGCGCCGATCCCGGCGGCAAGTCGAGACTTCACTTGTCCCAGGCGCGGCGCCTTGACGAAGACGACGACGTGCCGCGCCGGGCGTGCGCTCATCCGTAGAGCCAGCCGATCCATCGGGGCGGCGCGCCCAAAAAATACAGCGAGAGGCAGCAGAGATTGCGCAGGGGCCGGAGGAGATAGCCGCCGCGCCGATAGCGCGCGGCGGAGGTCAGTGCCCCCGCCTTCAACGCCACCAGGCGCTTGCGGCCGATGCGGCGCACGAAGGCGACGTCCTCCATCAAGACCAGCGGCGCATAGCCGCCGAGCGCGCGATAGAAATCCCGCGCCAGGATCAAGCCCTGGTCGCCGTAGGGCAAGCCCAGCACCCGCGAGCGCCAGGCGACGATGCGCTCCAGGCGCCGGGCGGGCGCCGAGGCATCGTCGAGCCGATAGGCGAGGTAGCCCGCGCGCTCGCGATTGCGGGGATTGCCGATGAAGCGGGCGAGCTCCGCGGCAAAGCCGGGCTCGGGCCGCGTATCCGCGTGGAGGAAACACAGAAAGTCGCCGCCGGCAGCGGCGGCGCCGGCAGCGAGCTGTGCCCCGCGCCCGCGCGGCGCGGTCAGGACGCGTGCCCCCGCCGCTTCGGCGATGGCGGCGGTCGCATCGCCGGAGCCGCCGTCGGCCACGATGACCTCGCGCAGGATCGGACGCGCTTCCTCGAGCGCCGCCAGCGTCGCGGGCAGGCTCGCCGCCGCATCGAGCGTCGGAATGATCACGGTGAGAGAGGCGTCGGAGGGGCTCATTGCGCGGCGGCTGCTTTGCCAGCAAATTTAGCGCCCGCTTGGGCGGAGCGCCAAACCGCCGGCATCAGCAATGGATTCATGAGCCCGTGGCCGATAGCGCCCTCATCGATGCCCTGAGCCAGCTCCCCGAGACGCGCGGCCTGCGCGCGGGCGATGTCGTGCCGATGATCGCCAAGGGCGTCAACCACGATCACTATCGCCTCGGGCGCATGGCCATGGTCCTGCGCGTGCCGCGGGCGACGCCCTGGGCGGGCGATGCGGGAGCACAGCTCGCGGGCGAGGCCGCGGCCTTCGAGCGCGCCCAGCCAGCGGGTGTCACGCCCCGGCTCATCGCGGCGCTCCCGCCCACGCCCGCGCTTCCCCGCGGCGCATTGGTGGTCGAGGAGATCCAAGGCCGCGAGCCGGAGCTGCCGCGCGATCTGCCCGTGATCGCTCAGGCGCTGGCGCGTCTCCATGCGCTGCCGCTGCCGCCCGCCTCCGCGCGGGCGCCGCTGCCCGATCACGGGCTCGAAGGGCCGGTGGCGGCGACCCTGGCGACGATCGCGCGCCAGAGGGAATTCCTGCCGCGGGCCGATCTCGAGCCGGCGACCCGCGCCGCGCTCGAGGCGGAATTGGCGGAGGCCGAGCGCTCTGCGCTTGGCATCGCGCCGGCCGAGCAGCCGCTGGCGCTGGTGGGCACCGACACGCATCCCGGAAATTTCATCTTGCGCGGCGACGCCGATGCCGTGCTGGTGGATCTCGAGCGCGTCTGCTACGGCTCGCCCGCGATCGATCTCGCGCACGCGACGCTCTACACCTCCACCACCTGGGACCTCGAGGTGCAGGGGGTGCTGTCGCCCGACGACGTCTCGGGCTTCTACCGCGAGTATCTCGCCCAAGTCGGAGCCGAGCGCGCCGCCCTCCTGCGCCCGTGGCTGCTCCCGGCGCGCCGGCTCACCTGGCTGCGCACGATGATGTGGGCCGTCCGGCTGCGCGCGCTCGACGAGAGCGGCGACCTCAGCCTGAACCCCCGCCTCGCCCGTCACATTCGCGCCCGCCTCAATGATTTCTTCGATCCCGGCACCGTCGCCCGCGTGCGCGCCGAATGGCTGCAAGGACCGGTGCTCGGATTCTAGAGAGCGGTTCACGCTTGCATCGAAAGCCTGCGTCCTTCGACTCGCCCGCTTCGCGGTCGGCTCAGGATAAGGGCCGTTGGTGGATGGCATTAAAGATGCACCTCATCCTGAGCCGCCCGAAGGGCAGAGTCGAAGGACTCACGACGTTCGTTTTTCGCAGGGATTCGGGCGTAGCGGAGAGGTTTTTGACGGTTTTCCACGGGTTTTCGCGGTTTTTCGCGCAAGCCATCGGTGTCGGCGAACCGCAAATGTGCTGGCGATGTCAGATGCTTGAGCGGCGGCGCGACGGCCAAAATTGGGTTCCTTCGGCAAAAACCGGGGTTTCGAGCGCCTGCACTCTGGCGTCGCGAGCGGGAGGCGTCGCGGCGGCGTGCGGCAATCTGGGCGGGCGTAGCCATGGTTTTCCGTTCTACCCTCCCGGCGTAGAGGCGGCCTGAACAGAACGCACGGCGAAGCCCGTTCTTGATTTGTTCGTGATATTGGACTAGGCTCGCTCTATGAGCGTTGTGCAGGATCCCCTGCGTCCCCGGAAGGGGCGCGGGGCTGTCGGCAATGCGTCCGGGCGGTTCGAGAGCGAGGTGCGCGTCGCCTTCGACGACGGCTGGGGCAGCCTCGACGAGGAGCCGTTGCCGCTCGACACGACCTACACGCGCGACAGCGCACGCAGCATCATCGCGCGCAACGACTCGCCCGATATTCCCTTCGACCGCTCGATCAACCCCTATCGGGGTTGCGAGCACGGCTGCATCTATTGCTTCGCGCGGCCGACGCATGCCTATCTCGGGCTTTCGCCGGGCCTCGACTTCGAGAGCCGCATCTTCGTCAAAGAAGACGCGGCCACCCTGCTGCGCGCCGAGCTCAGCAAGCCCGGCTACAGCTGCGACATCATTGCGCTCGGCGCCAACCCCGATCCCTACCAGCCGATCGAGCGCAAGCTCGAGATCACCCGGCGCATCCTCGAGGTGCTGCGGGAGTTCCGGCACCCCGTGGGGATCGTGACGAAATCGGCGCTGG
>DATMMM010000288.1:0-3968 GCA_035569735.1 Allostellaceae bacterium
GCGTGGTGGTGATGCGCTCCTGGAGCTGGCCCATGTCGGTGGCGAGGGTCGGCTGATAGCCCACCGCCGAGGGGATGCGGCCCAGGAGCGCCGACACTTCCGAGCCCGCCTGGGTGAAGCGGAAGATGTTGTCGACGAAGAACAGCACATCCTGGCCTTCCTCGTCGCGGAAATACTCGGCGAGCGTGAGGCCGGTGAGGCCGACCCGCGCGCGGGCGCCCGGCGGCTCGTTCATCTGGCCATAGACCAGCGCCGCCTTCGAGCCGGGGCCATCAATCTTGATGACGCCAGACTCGATCATCTCGTGATAGAGGTCGTTGCCCTCGCGGGTGCGTTCGCCGACGCCGGCGAACACCGAGTAACCGCCGTGGGCTTTCGCGATGTTGTTGATGAGCTCCATGATAATCACGGTCTTGCCGACGCCGGCGCCGCCGAAGAGGCCGACCTTGCCGCCCTTGGCATAGGGCGCCAGCAGGTCCACCACCTTGATCCCGGTGATCAGGATCTCCGCCTCGGTCGACTGGTCCACGAAGTCGGGCGCCGGCCTGTGGATCGGCGAGCTGCGCTTGGCCCCGACAGGGCCGCGCTCGTCGACGGGCTCGCCCACGACATTGATGATCCGCCCCAGCGTCTCCGGCCCCACCGGCACGGTGATGGGACCGCCGGTGTCGACCACCTCGGCGCCGCGCACCAATCCGTCGGTCGTATCCATCGCGATCGTGCGCACGGTGTTCTCGCCGAGATGCTGCGCCACCTCGAGCACCAAGGTCTTGCCCTGGTTCTGCGCGTGGAGCGCGCTCAGGATCATGGGCAAATCGCCCTCGAACTTCACGTCGACGACGGCGCCGATGACCTGCGCGATGGTGCCGATGGTGTTCTTTGCCATGATCGCCAAATCCTTTGCTCGTTCCTGCGGGCCTAGAGCGCTTCGGCGCCGGAGATGATCTCGATGAGTTCCTTGGTGATGGCGGCTTGGCGCGAGCGGTTGTAGGTGACGGTGAGCCGATCGATCATGTCGCCAGCGTTACGGGTCGCGTTGTCCATCGCGGTCATGCGGGCGCCCTGCTCGCTCGCATTGTTCTCGAGGAGAGCCGTATAAAGCTGCACCGCGAGGTTGCGGGGCAGAAGCGAGGCGAGGATTTCCGCCTCTTCCGGCTCGAACTCGTAGACGCCCTGGACGGCGGGGTCCGGCCGCTCCACCGTCTCCGGCACCGCGAAAGGTATCAGCTGCTGCTTGGTCACGATCTGCGTGATCGCGGATTTGAACCGGTTGTAGACGATGGTGGCGACATCGAACTCGCCCGCGTCGAAGAGCGCGAGCACGCGCGCGGCGATCGCCTGTGCGTTTGCGAATTGCAGCCGCGGACGTCCCACTTCCGTGAGGCTGTCGATGATGAGGCGGCCGTAATCGCGGCGCAGCCCGTCGCGTCCCTTGCGGCCGATCGTGAGCACCTTCACCGTTTTGCCGCCCGCCTGCAGCTCGCGGATGGTGCGCCGCGCCTCACGCAGGATGGTGGCGTTGAAGCCACCGGCGAGGCCTCGATCGGAGGTGGCGACGATCAGAAGATGCACGTCGGATTTTCCGGTGCCCGCGAGCAGGGGCGGCGCGGTACCCGATCCCAGAATGCTGGCCGCGAGCGAGCCCAGCATTCTTTCCATGCGCATGGCATAGGGACGTGCCGCTTCCGCCTGCTCTTGCGCGCGGCGCAAGCGCGAGGCCGCCACCATCTTCATGGCGGAGGTGATCTTCTGCGTCGACTTGACGCTGCGGATACGGACCCGCAGATCCTTGAGCGTGGCCATGGCTCGCCGGCGCGGACCGACTCAGACGAAGGTCTTGGTGAAGCCGTCGAGGAATGCCTTGAGCTGCTCCTCGGTGGCGCGCGAGAGCTCGCCTTCCTCGCGTATGGCCTTCAGTATCTCGGGCGCGCGCGCCTTGATCTCCGACAGCATCGATTGCTCGAAACGGCCGATGTTCGCTATCTCGATCTTGTCGAGATAACCGCGCGTGCCCGCGAAAATCGAGACCACCTGCTCCTCGACCGGCATGGGCGTGAACTGCGGCTGCTTCAGGAGCTCCGTCAGGCGCGCGCCCCGCGCAAGCAGGCGCTGGGTCGAAGGGTCGAGATCGCTTGCGAACTGCGAGAAGGCGGCCATCTCGCGGTATTGCGCAAGCTCGAGCTTGATGCGGCCCGCGACCTGCTTCATCGCCTTAATCTGCGCGGCGGAACCCACGCGGCTCACGGAAAGGCCGACGTTGATGGCCGGGCGGATGCCGCGATAGAACAGGTCCGTCTCCAGGAAGATCTGCCCGTCCGTGATGGAGATCACGTTGGTCGGGATATAGGCTGAGACGTCCCCCGCCTGGGTCTCGATCACCGGAAGCGCCGTGAGCGACCCCGAGCCGTGCTTTTCGTTGAGCTTCGCCGCGCGCTCCAGTAGGCGGGAGTGCAGGTAGAAGACGTCACCGGGATAAGCCTCGCGACCGGGCGGCCGCCGCAAAAGCAGCGACATCTGGCGGTAGGCGACCGCCTGCTTGGAGAGATCGTCGTAGACGATGACGGCATGCATGCCGTTGTCGCGGAAGAACTCGCCCATGGCGCAGCCGGTATAGGGCGCCAGGAACTGCAGCGGCGCCGGCTCCGAGGCGGTCGCCGCCACCACGATCGAATAGTCGAGCGCGCCGTAATCCAGCAGCGTCTTCACGATCTGCGCGACGGTCGAGCGCTTCTGGCCGACCGCGACATAGACGCAATAGAGCTTCTTCGATTCGTCGCCGGCCTTGTTGACGTCGCGTTGATTGATGAAAGTGTCGATGGCGACGGCGGTCTTGCCGGTCTGCCGGTCGCCGATGATCAGTTCGCGCTGCCCCCGGCCGATCGGCACCAGCGCGTCGATCGCCTTGAGGCCGGTCTGCACCGGCTCGTGCACCGAGCGGCGCGGAATGATGCCCGGCGCCTTCACCTCGACACGCGTGCGCTTGACGTCGCTGAGCGGGCCGCGGCCGTCGATGGGATTGCCGAGCGCGTCCACCACGCGCCCCAGCAGCCCCCTGCCCACGGGCACGTCCACGATGGCGCCCGTGCGCTTCACCGTGTCGCCCTCGCGCACGCCGGTGTCGTCGCCGAAGATCACAACGCCGACGTTGTCCCTCTCGAGATTGAGCGCCATGCCCTTGGCGCCATTCGGGAATTCCACCATCTCGCCGGCCTGGACCTTGTCGAGGCCGTAGATGCGCGCGATGCCGTCGCCGACCGAAAGCACTTGGCCGACCTCGGCGACATCCGCCTCGGTGCCGAAATCGGCGATCTGCTGTTTCAGGATGGCAGATATTTCCGCCGCGCGGATTTCCATGACCTCAACCCCCCTTCATCGCAAGCTGCAGGCGCGCGAGCTTGCTCTTGAGCGATGCATCGACCATGCGCGAGCCGACCTTGACCACGAGGCCGCCGATCAGGCTTGGATCGATCCTCAGATCGAGCGCGACCTTGCCGCCGACCACCCTTCGGAGCTGCTCGTTGACGGCCTCCGTCTGAGCGGGGCTCAAAGGCTTGGCTGCGGTGACCTCCGCCGTAACCTCGCCCCGCCGCACCGCGAGCTCCTTCAGATAGGCGGCGATCACCCCCGGCAGCACAAAGAGCCGCCGGTTGCGCGCGACGACACCGAGGAAATTTCGCGTGAGCGCCGAGAAACCCGCGCGCTCGGCGAGTGCAGCCACGGCCTTGCCCTGCTCGAGGCGGCTCAGCACGGGGCTGCGAATGAGTCGGCGGAAATCCGAGCTCTCCTCGATCAGGCCCCGAAGTGCACGGAGGTCGTTGGCAACCTCGTCCAGAGCCTTGCGGTCATCGGCGAGCTCGAAGAGAGCCTTGGCGTAACGCTCGGCAAGACCGGATCCGCCTGTCGCTTCGGATGCCACGTGAAAAGAACCCTCGGACTGCTGCTGACGAGAGCGAGACGCCGCCGTCTGA
>DATMMM010000289.1:0-3235 GCA_035569735.1 Allostellaceae bacterium
ATCGACCGCGGTCTCCGTGGCGTCGAGCGTGGTCTCGTCCTCGGCGTTGAGGAAACGCGGATTGCGCAGGGTCACGATCGCGGCCTTGCCGCGCCGGTCCACCGTCACCGCGCCGAAGTCGAGAGTGCCGCGCGCTCGAAACTCGTCCAGGCGCTCCGTCGCCGCCGCGGTCGGCAGCAGCATCGCGTGGCAGAGATGGGCGCCCGCCTTCGGATGCGCGAGGACGCGAGACAGGAACATGCCCTGGTCGATCTCGACGCCCTCCTTGTCCTTCTGCGGCAGCCCGCTCTCCATCGCGACCTGCTCTCGCGTGGGCGTCAGGCCCGGCACGGCGGCCGCGTCGAAAGCGAGCTGCTCGACGCGCACGAAGGAGCGGTAGTCCTTCGTCAGCGTCCGATAGAGCGCCTCGGCGTGGAGTTCGAGGAACCGGTCGCGCGCCCGCCGGCTCGCCTGCGTGATGAGGCCGGCCGCGGCTGCTTGGGCTGCGCCGCGCCTGGGCTTGGGTGGAAGCCGCGCGAGAAGCTTGGCGCCGGTGAGCCAGAAATGCGAGCCCGCCGCCGCGTCCCTGCGATAGTCGCCGGAGAGATCCAGCTCATTCCCGCGCCAATCCGCCGCAGCCTCGGCGGCGAGCCCGGCCTGCTCCAGGACCGATTGCGCAGGTGCGTCAGGCGAGCTTTGCATGATTGGCCTCCTTGCTGGCGCTACGCTAGCGGCTCGCACCTGTCTCGACAACGCGGCCAGGGCATTGCGGCGACGTCCCCGCCAGCCGATAATGGCTGCATCCATAGAGGGTGAAAGGACTGGCGCAATGAGGTTCGTGACTTTCCGCCGCGGCGATCGGGTTTCCGCGGGATTGCTGACCGACGGCGACCGCGTGATCGACCTGGGCGAGGCCCCGGGCCTCAACGCCAAGAGCGCGCTCGACGTCGTACTCGCGGGCGATACCGGCATCTTCGCCGCGCGCGAGGCCGCCAAGCGCGCCAACGCCGGCAACACGCTGGCGCTCAATTCGGTCACGCTCATGGCGCCGATCCCGCATCCCCGCAAGAACGTGTTCTGCGTCGGGCGCAACTACGTCGAGCACGTCGCCGAGGGCTACCGCGCGCGCGGCACCGAGATGAAGCTGCCGGAGTTCCCGCAGTTCTTCACCAAGCCACCGACCGCCGTCATCGGTCCGGAGGACGAGATCCCCTACGACACGGCTGTCACCCAGAAGCTCGACTACGAGGTCGAGCTCGGCGTGATCATCGGCACGCGCGGCAAGAACATCCCGAAGGACCGCGCGCTCGCGCATGTGTTCGGCTACACCATCATCAACGACGTCACCGCCCGCGACCTGCAGCGCCGTCACGAGCAGTGGTTCAAGGGCAAGGGCATCGACGGCTCCTGCCCGATGGGGCCCTGGATCGTGCACGCGAGCGCGATCAAGGACCCGCAGGCGCTCGACATCAAGCTGCGCGTCAACGGCGGCGAGCGCCAGAGCTCCAACACCAAGCACATGATCTTCGACTTGAAGACCATCATCGAAAGCCTCTCGCTCGGCATGACGCTCGAGCCTGGCGACGTCATCGCCACGGGCACGCCGAGCGGCGTGGGTTTCGCGATGAACCCGCCGGGCCTCCTCAAGGGCGGCGACGTCATCGAGGCCGAGGTCGAGGGCATCGGCATCCTCCGCAACAGCGTGCGCGAGGTGCCGCACAAGGTCGAGGGCTGACGCACCCTCACCTTCGACGAGCGCTATCGCATTCGCGCATTTCTTTGCGGAGCGTTTTCTACTCCTCTCCGCCCCCTGGGGGCGGAGAGGCAGGGTGAGGTGGGGGAATCTCCGACGAGCCGGTATGGCGCAGAGCCCGACGCTCGCTGCAGCATCGAGGCTAAAGGACCGCGCTTCGGTGCCGCGGCACCGCCCCACCTCACCTTTCCTCTCCGCCCCTGAGGGGCGGAGAGGGAGGGATCGATTTGCGCCGGCGTTACGTGAATCCAATAACGCTTGGGTGGCATAGAGAGGGACCCATCGCGTCAGCGATGGGAGGGTGAGGGTCGGTTGTGGCCGCGGGCGCGCTCGACCTGCTGGGCGATCCAGGCGTAGGTCTTCTCGAGACCTTTCTGCAGGGGCTCGCTGGGGCTCCAGCGGAGCTTTTCCTGGATCAGCTTGTTGTCGGAGTTGCGGCCACGCACGCCGAGCGGACCGGGGATGTGGCGGATCGCGAGTTTCTTGCCCGCGATCGCCATGATGAGCCCGGCCAAGCCGTCGATGGTGACCATCTCCTCCGAGCCGATGTTGACCGGGCCCGGGAAGCTCGAGCGCATCAGGCGCGCGCTGCCTTCCAGGCACTCGTCGATATAAAGGAACGAGCGCGTCTGCTTGCCGTCGCCCCAGATCTCGATCTCGCCGCCTTCGGGCGCCTCGGCGATCTTGCGGCAGAGCGCGGCCGGCGCCTTTTCCTTGCCGTTGTTCCAGGAGCCCAGCGGGCCGAAGATGTTGTGATAGCGCGCGACGCGCACCTCCATGCCCTTGTTGCGCTGATAGGCGAGATAGAGCCGCTCGCTGAACAGCTTCTCCCAGCCGTACTCGCTGTCGGGCGCGGCGGGATAGGCGGTATCCTCGGCGGTCTTGGGATTGTCGGGGTCGAGCTGGTTGTGCTCGGGGTACATGCAGGCGGAGGACGAGTAGAACACGCGGCGCACGTTGCGGCGCCAGCAGGCCTCCAGCATGTTGAGATTGATCTGCGCGGAGTTGTGCATGATGTCGGCGTCGTTCTCGCCGGTGAAGATGTAGCCGGCGCCGCCCATGTCGGCCGCGAGCTGGTAGACCTCCTCGAAATTCCGGTCCACCAGGCGCTCGCAGAGGCCGCGATCCCTGAGATCGCCGATTACGAAGTCGTCGGCCTCGGTCGCCGAGAATTCCGGGAATTTGAGATCGGCGCCGCGCACGAAGAAGCCCTCGCGCTTCAACCGGCTCACCAGATGGCTGCCGATGAACCCGCCCGCCCCGCACACCAATGCCGATTTCACCGCCCCGCCCCTCATCCGATCCGTGGCGCGCCGTTATACCACGAAGGTGCGTCCTTCGACGCGCTCGCTTAGCTCGCTTGCTCAGGATGAGGGGTATTTTGTTAACGCTACGATAATTGGCCCTCATCCTGAGCAAGGGCCGCAGGCCCGCGTCGAAGGACGCACCGAATTGACCCGCGCGCACTGGTCGCATTAGAACCACTCTTTCGCCGGGAGTGCG
>DATMMM010000290.1:0-2287 GCA_035569735.1 Allostellaceae bacterium
CGCCTTCCCGTTGGCAAACGCCAGGAAGAAGATGCGCCAGAAAGCCGGGAAGCGCATGCCGGCGCGCCGGCCGAAGGGATCGGTCTCGACGCGCGGTCCCCAGCGGCCCATATTGATCGCCGGGCCACCACGGCTGCGTGCTGCGGTCGACGATGAAGTCGTAGCGCCGACCGTCGATCGTGAGGTTTCGCGCCGAGGTCCAGTTCTGCACATCGCCTCTGGCATCGGGCACGGTGACGCCGGCGGGTTGCACCGTTTTGCCGCTGCCGGCACTTCCGGCGACGTCCGGCGCCGGGTTGTCGGCGGGCGATCCCGTGCCCACGACATTGAGGCCGTGGTTCGCCTCGGCGTATTCGACGATGCCCCAAATGGCGCCCGCGGCGGCGCCGAGCGCCCCGAGCAGGCTGCTCCCCGCAGCGACCTTGGCCCAAAACAGACCTTGCGCCGCGAGCGGATTGTCGGCGAGGTGGGTCTCGGGCGGCGCCGTCGGCGGCGGAATGCCCTCGAACCCGCCGCAAAAGTTCGGATGGCTCTCGTTCGGATAGGCCACGGCATAGGAGCCGGGAGCGAGATAGAGCGCGTGTGTGCCCTTCGCCACGAAGATGCGCGGATGGCCGTCGTTCAGCGTGGCCTTGCCGAAGGCGTTGACCGTCATGACGGTGCGCTTCGCCGTGTCGTCGTCATCGGCCGCTTGCGCCACGGGCATGCTCGGCGCGGCGAGCAGCCGCGCGCTCGTCCCGATGTAGGAGGGACGGTAGTCGCGGGTGGTGTCGGCGCGCTCGAGCAGGAGCGAGAGACAGCCCCACTGGCCAGCACAGCCGCCGAATTCCACACCTTCGGTATTCGTGCAGCCCGCCAGCGACTCGTCGTGCGCGGGATAGAAGAAGTAGTAATTGAGCAGCGCCGCGTTCTGGAGGGTGTCGTACACCTTGACCAGGTCCGGTGCCCTCACGGTCGCGAGCAGGCGCCGCAACCGATCCGCCGCGATGAGCTCGGCGTGGTACCAGAACCGGCTGTCGCGCAGCTTCTGATCGCCGCCGTCGGCGTCCGCCTTGTTGTACACCGTGTCGATCGTGTCGCGCTTGGAAAAGGTGTTCTTGCTGGTGGCGGTCACCTTCGGCTCTGGCATGCGCGCCGCATCCATCCAGCCCTTGAAATCGAAGAACCGCTCCTCCCCCTGGTTGTCGACGAGAGTCGCGGAATCCAAGGGCGTGCCCGGCTCGCCCGCAAGCGCGGAGATCTTGCCGTAGTCGATGATCGGCGCCCGCGGGAAAGGCCCGCCTTTGCCGCCCCAGGAATCCTTGGCGTCGAACGGCGCCTGCGCGCGCCACAGCGCGCATCGCTCGACATAGCGCTTGGCGTCCGCGGGAAAGAACTGCTCGTTCGCGCTGAAGAACAGGACCGGCTCGAACTGCCGCGCCAGCGTCTCTGCATCGGTGGTCGGACCGTTCGGAACGATCACGGAAGCGGCCTTGATCTCGAGCGCGATCGCGCCGGCATTCGCCGTAGTGGGCCAGCTCCAGTCGACCGTCGAGCCGCCGCCGGTGCGATCCTCAGTCTGGAGGGTGCCGCGGATGCCGCCCTGCCCGAACGGCTGCAGATCGATCTGCGCGAGCCCCGCGCCGGCCGACACCGCTTCGTCGGTGCCGAGCACCACACCACCCACCACCAGGCTCGCCGCGGCATCCGCGAGTGGCCCCAGCATCGCCGCGAGCGTGGTGCTGCTGCCGCTCGCCGTCTGCTGCTGCGCCACGGCGCCGGAACCGTTGGTGCCGCTGCCGTCGATGTTGTCGTACTCGAACACCGACCAGGCGCAGGCCTGCTGCTGCTGGCCGGCGAAATCGAAGGTGAGCGGGCCCGCGCTCGGCGCCGGCCCCATGGCGCGAAAGCAGGTGACGCGGCTGTTGCCCGGGCCCGCGTTGGTGACGCTCGCGACCTGTTGCCAGGTGAGGCTGTTCCCTGAAGCGGTGGGCGTGCCCGGACCGCCGACCTTCTGGCCCAGCACGAAGGCGAGCACGAGGCGGCCGGCGCCCGGCGTGATCGTCGCCGTCGCGAAACTGGAGCTCGCGGTCACGTTCGAGCCCGCGGTCAGACTGTAGCGTGCCACGGCAGCCCCCTCTCAGACCGGCTTTACGCGAGCGCGGCGCCGGACTTTTCCAGATACGTCACGAGCGAGCGCAACAGGTGCACGACCTTCGCGTCGCAGTCCGGCGGCTTGATCTCCGCCATCACCGTTCTGAGGCAACGGGAGTCGAGGAAGGCGGCGAGCGCCGGGTCAGCGTCGGGC
>DATMMM010000291.1:0-5670 GCA_035569735.1 Allostellaceae bacterium
CTGCGCGAGGAGTATCTCGCGATGTGGCGCGCATTGCTGCCGCTCACGAATGCCATCCCCGCGACCCTGGTGCTGCGCGACTACCACGTCGACAACCTGATGCTGATCGAGGGCCGCACGGGGCTCGCCGCCTGCGGCCTGCTCGATTTCCAGGACGCGGTGATGGGATCGCCGGCTTACGATCTGGTCTCGCTGCTGGAGGACGCGCGGCGCGACGTCTCTCCCGACCTCGCGGCTAACTTATCCGAGCACTATCTCGCGGCTTTTCCGAGCCTCGATCGCGCCACCTTCACCACCGCGGCAGCCGTGCTGGCGGCGCAACGCAATTGCAAGATCCTCGGCATTTTCACGCGGCTTTGCGTGCGCGACCGCAAGCCGCAATACCTCGTTCACACGCCGCGGCTCTGGCGGCTGGTCGAGCGCGATGTCAGCCACCCCGCGCTCGCGTCCGTGCGGCGCTGGCTCGACCGGCATATTCCCGCCAAGTTGCGGCAGATTCTACAACAAGAGGCGGCATCGTGATCCCAATCGAGACCGGCATGGTGCTGGCGGCGGGGCTCGGTACGCGGCTGCGGCCGCTCACGGACTCGATGCCGAAGGCGCTGGTGAGCGTGCAAGGGCGCACGCTGCTGGACCGCGCGCTCGATCACTTGCAGGCCGTGGGGGTCAAGCGGGTGGTGGTCAACACGCACCACAAAGCCCAGATGATCGAGCACCACCTCGCGTCTCGAAAGACACCGGAGATCGCCCTCTCTCACGAGCCCACGCTGCTCGAAACCGGCGGTGGCGTGGCGAACGCGTTGCCGCATCTGGGCGAGCCTTTCTTCGTCGTCAACAGCGACGCCGTCTGGCTCAACGGGCGCGTGCCCGCGCTCACGCGCCTCGCCGGCGCGTTCGATCCGGAGCACCACGACGCCGCGCTCTTGATGCAGGAAACCGTCCCCGCGGTCGGCTACGAGGGGCGCGGGGATTTCTCGCTCGATCCCGTCGGCGTGCCGCGCCGTCGCGGGGAGAGCGAGGTGGTGCCGTTCCTGTTCGCGGGCATCCAGCTCCTGAGCCACCGATTGTTCGCCGGCGAGCCCGTGGCGCCCTACTCGATGAACCGGCTCTGGGACAAGGCGATCGCGCAGGGCCGCATCATCGCCACCGTGCACGACGGTACGTGGTACGACGTCGGCACGCTGACCGGTCTCGCGGCGACCGAAGCGCGGCTCGGCGAGTTGTGGTTCCCGCGATGACGCAGGCGCCTCGCGCCTCCGTCGTCACCATCGAAGCGCACCTGCCGTTCCTCGACACGCTCGCCGCGCGGCTGCGCGCCATGTCGGGAACCGACCCACTGGCGCTCTCGCGCATGACGGTGCTGCTGCCGACGCGCCGCGCCTGCCGCTCGCTCGCCGAGGCGTTTCTGCGTGCGGGCAACGGGCAGCCGCTCCTGCTGCCGCGCCTCAAACCCGTGGGGGATCTCGACCTCGACGAGCTCGCCTTCCTCTCCGACGAGAGCGAGGCCGAAGGGCTCGATCTGTCGCCGGCCATCCCCGAGCTCGACCGCCGGCTGCTGCTGGCTTTGCTGGTCCAGAGCTGGGATCCCGACATCCCGCCGGGCCAGGCGGCGATGCTGGCGCGGGCGCTCGCGCGCTTCCTCGACGAGGCGCAGACCGAGGGCGCCGGCTTCGAGCGGCTCGCGGCGCTGGTGCCGGAGGAGTTGGCCGAGCACTGGCAGAAGGTGCTGAAATTTCTCCGCATCGTCACCGAGCGGTGGCCGGAGATGCTGGCGGAGCGCGGCGCCCTCGATCCCGCCGACCGGCGCAATCGCCTGCTCGCGGCGCAAGTGGCCCAGTGGACGGCCGATCCACCGCCCGATCCCGTGATCGCGGCCGGCCTCACCGGCGGCATTCCCGCGGTGGCGGCGCTGATGGCGGCGGTGGCGCGGCTGCCCACCGGCACTGTGGTGCTGGCCGGCCTCGACCGCATGGCCTCGCCGGAAACCTGGGATGCGATTCGCGGCGATCCCGGGCATCCCCAGCACCTCATGGCGCGTTTTCTCGACCGGCTCGAGATGACTCCCGACACCGTCGAGACCTGGAACGGACGGTCGCGTGCCGCCGGGCCACTGGAGCGCATGGCGCTCATCGGCGCCGCCCTGCTGCCGGCGCGTCTGACGGAGCAGTGGCGCCGATCGCACCTGCATGATGCCGCGGCTACGCGCGGTTTCCGCCAGCTCGACTGCGCGGGACCGCAGGAGGAGGCGCAGGTGATCGCGCTGCTCTTGCGGCAGAGCCTGGAGCGGCGCGACGGCGCCACGGCGGCCTTGGTAACGCCGGATCGCGCGCTCGCCCGGCGCGTGGCGGCGGAGCTCAGGCGCTGGGATATCGAGATCGACGACAGCGCGGGCGTGCCGCTCAACAGGACGCCTCCGGGCGTGTTCCTCCGCCTGGTGCTCGACCTCGTCAGCGAGGCGGCGGCGCCGGTGCCGTTGCTGGCGGCGCTGAAGCATCCGCTTGCCGCCGGCGGCCTTGCACCCGAGGACTTTCGGGCGGCGCTCCGAGCCCTCGAGCGCGCGGTGCTGCGCGGCGTGCGGCCCGCGCCCGGCCTCGATGGTATCCTCCGCGCGCTGGGGCCCGATGCCGGCGGGCAGCGCGAGTTCATCGAGCGCCTGCAATGCCGGCTGGCGCCTCTGGTTTCCGCCATGGCCGCCGCCGACTTGCCGTTGCGCGCGCTGGTCGAGGCGCACATCGCGGCCGCGGAATCGCTCGCGGAAAGCGCGCACGAGCCGGGCCACCGCCGGCTCTGGAGCGGCGAGGCCGGCGAGGTCGCGAGCGCCTTCATGGCGGATCTGCTCGCGGCCGCCCGCGACTTCATGCTGCGCGCTGGCGCTGACTATCCCGCGCTCTTCGAGAGCTTACTGGCGGGGCCAGTGGTGCGTCCCCGCTTCGGCCGGCACCCGCGGCTCTTTATCTGGGGCTTGTTGGAAGCGCGGCTACAGCGCGCGGATCTGATGATCCTGGGCGGGCTCAACGAGGGCATCTGGCCCGGCGATCCCGCCGACGATCCCTGGATGTCGCGGCCGATGCGCGGCCGTTTCGGCATCGCGCCCCCGGAACGCCGCATCGGGGTCTCCGCGCATGATTTCGTCCAGGCCTGCGGGGCGCCCGAGGTTGTGCTGACCCGCGCGGCCCGTATCGCGGGCACGCCGACGCTGCCCTCGCGTTGGCTCCTCCGCCTTGAGACCGTTCTGCGGGCGGCTGGTCGCGAGACCGCGCTGCTGGAGCAGCGGCAGCCGCTCACCTGGCAAGCGGCGCTCGATCGCGGTCTGGAGCGCATCGCGGTCGCGGCCCCCGCGCCGCGCCCGCCCGTCGAGGCACGGCCGCGCCGGCTCTCGGTCACGGCGATCGAGACTTGGATGCGCGATCCCTATGCGATCTACGCCCGGCATATCCTGGGCCTGCGGGCGCTCGAGGCCTTGGATGCGGAACCCGAGGCGCGCGAGCGCGGCGTGCTCATCCATCAGGCGCTCGACAGGTTCGTGGCGGCATTTCCGCGCGTGCTGCCGGAGGATGCCGAGGCCCGGCTGCTGGCGCTCGGCCGCGAGGCCTTTGGCGCCCTGCTGTCGCGCCCGGGCATCTGGGCCTTCTGGTGGCCACGCTTCGAGCGGATCGCCCGTTGGTTCCTGGAGCAGGAGCGCGAGCGGCGCGGCATGCTGGCGGGTCTGGTGAGCGAGACCAGCGGTTCCTGGGTCTTGCCGGCGCGGGGCGGGGATTTCGAGCTGCGGGCCAAGGCCGATCGGATCGAGCGCCGAGCGGACGGTCTGGTGATCGTCGATTACAAGACCGGCACGGTGCCGCGCGAGTCCGCGGTGGCGCGCGGCCTGGCGCCGCAGCTGCCGTTGGAAGCGGCGGTCGCGGAAGCCGGCGGTTTCGCCGACGTGCGGGCGGCGCCGGTGACGGCGCTCGAGTACTGGCGCTTAAGCGGGCTCGCCCTCGCCGGCGAGATCAAATGCATCGCCGAGGGTGCCGAGGCGCGCGCGATGATATCGGCGGCGCTCGATGGGTTGCGGGACCTCGTGGAACGGTTCGACGACCCCGCCACGCCCTATCGCGCGGTGCCGGTCGCCCGGAACGCGCCGCGCTATTCGGACTACGAGCATCTCGAGCGCGTCAAGGAATGGCGCGCGACCGAGACCGTGGACGAGACATGACCGGCTCCGCCGTCGATCTCTTGCAACGCCAGGCCGCCGACTCCGCGAGTTCGGTCTGGGTGGCGGCCTCGGCTGGCACCGGCAAGACCAAGGTGCTCACCGACCGGGTGCTCTCGCTGATGCTGGGCGGCAGCCCGCCCACGCGCATCCTCTGCCTCACCTTCACGCGCGCCGCCGCCGCCGAGATGGCGAACCGGTTGCACGAGCGCTTGAGCCGCTGGGCGGTGCTGCCCGAGCGCGAGCTCCTGGACGAGCTTGCGGCGTTGCTGGGACGGCTCCCCGATCAAAATCTCCTCGACGACGCGCGTCGGCTGTTCGCGACCGTGCTCGATGCGCCCGGCGGCCTCGGCATCGAGACCATTCATGCCTTCTGCCAATCCCTGCTGCGCCGATTTCCGGTCGAGGCCGGCGTGCCGCCGCATTTCCAACTGTTGGACGAGCGCGCCGCCGGCGAGCTGCTGGCGAATGTGCGCGAGGAAGTCTTGGAGGCGGCCCGCGCCGGCTCGACGCCGGAGCTCGCGAGCGCCATTGTTACGCTGGCGCGCCGGGTCGGCGAGGCGCGGTTTTGGACGCTGCTCGACCTGATCGCCGCCGCGCGGACCCGGTTCCGGCGGCTCCTCGAGAGCGCGGGCGATGTCGGCGAGATCCTTTCGAGGCTCGCGCGCCGGCTCGATCTCGCGCCGACCGCGACCGAAGCCGCGGTGATCGCCGAGGCCTGCGCCGAGCAGGCTTTCGACGGCGCGGCGTTGCGCGCCGCTGCCGATGTCATGCTGAAGAGCGCGGCACAAACCGATCGCGACCGCGGTGAGCTCCTCGCGGAGTGGCTGGGCGAACCCGACCGCCGCAGCGAGCGCTTTGCCGGCTATGGCGGAATCTTCTTCACCAAGGAAGGCGGCTTGCGGGCGAGATTGCTGGCCAGAGCGGTCGCGGTATCGTTCCCGGCTGCGCTCGATGCGCTGGAGACCGAGGCTCGACGGCTCGATGGCATACGCGCGCGCTGCGGCGCCGCGGCGCTTTTCGAGACGAGTGCCGCGGTGACGCATCTCGCGATCGCCATGTTGCGCTCCTATGAGCGCCACAAGCGGAGCCAGGCGGTGCTCGATTACGAGGACCTGATCACGCACAGCGTCGAGCTGCTGGAGCGGCCGGGTGTGGCGCCCTGGGTGCTGTTCAAGCTGGACGGCGGCCTCGATCACCTCCTGATCGACGAGGCGCAGGACACCAATCCAGAGCAGTGGCGCGTCGTGCAGGCGCTGACGCAGGAATTCTTCGCCGGCGAGGGCGCGCACGACCGCCCGCGCACCGTATTCGCCGTCGGCGATGCCAAGCAGTCGATCTTCGGCTTCCAGGGTGCGGACCCCGCGGCGTTCATCAATATGCGCGCGCACTTCGCCGGGCGCGCGGCGCAGGCCCAGGCGGGCTGGCGCACCGTCGCGCTCGAGACCTCGTTCCGTTCCACCGATGCCGTGCTGCAG
>DATMMM010000292.1:0-4520 GCA_035569735.1 Allostellaceae bacterium
CCGTGCATCGTCAAGCGAGACGTGCGGATATTCTCCGTAGGCTAGGCGGCGCTGCTGCTGGTGCTTGGGCTTGTAGCGGATGAACCACTGCTTAAGGCCGTGGGGGTGCCGTGCGCTCTTGGGCAGCACGCGAAGGGACAAACCAGGCGCTGCGGCGTCGCTGATCTCGTAGGGCGACTCGTCACGCTCCGGAGGGCGCTTCTTCTTTACCGCAATGTCTGTCAGCCGCTCGCGGCGGCGTTCGCGTCGTGCCATTATCCCCTCCTCCGGTCCAGGACTATCCTAGGACTAACCGCGATCCGGCTTGATCCGGACCGCCCCCGATTACAGGTGTACCGGAAAACCCGCATGAATGTTAATTTTCCTGCAACAGAGCGCCCGGTGCCGATTATAGCCGATTGCCGCTAGGATGGTAGCCCTACGTCTCCCAGACGTGAAGCCTCCCTGTTCAACTTAAGGCCCCGGGTCATACCGGGGCCTTTCTTTTTTCTGGGGATGGCCAGCTCAAATCAGGCGAATGCGCTTCGAATGCGCGCCCAATCGGCGATCGCTGCCTCCTGTCCGGGTACGAGTTGGATCGTGAACTGCGTATAGCCGGCACCGCGCAACGCATCAATGCGTTGTCTGATCTCCGCCTCGGTCGCCGTGAAGGTTGTGGCACGGATCAGATCGGCGGTGACGAAGCGCTTTTCTTCCGGCTTCACGAACAAGAGATGTCCGCGGTGGTTCTGTAGATAACGGGCGTCGGCGGGTTCGAAGGTGCGCGCCAAGGCGATGTATCCCTCCAGCTCGGCGCGGGCCTTCGACGGCATGCTGGTTCCCGGCGCCAATCCCGATAGCGCCTCGTCTGCCGCGCGATGCAACATCACCGCGGCCCGCGGTCCGGCCTGCGCCATGGCCCGCTCCGAGTCGGCGGGTTCGCCATCGCCGAGCACGCAGCCCAACGCGAAGGCAGTGGCGGACAGATCGGTGAGCGCGCGCCCGGCTTGGTGCCACTCCTGGCGCATCGCTTCTACTTCACGCGTGCCGACCTCGACGTTGCTGACGAAGTCTATCCATCCCGCGGCGAGGCGGGCGGCGAGTGCGCGGGTGCGCGGGCCGAACGCCGACAGATGCAGCGGGATTGGATCGCGTATGTTGAAGAGGTCCAATTCGGGATTGAGAAAGCGGATCTTGTGTTGCTCGCTTTCCATCTCGAAATCGACGGTCTCGCCGCGCAGCAACCCGTACACCTGTGCGATGTAGGTTTCCATCGCCCGGATTTTTATCGCACCGAACCCCATTGCGCGCCGCGCCGTGAAGCCGGTGCCGACCCCGAAATCGATGCGACCGGGCGCGAGCCGGTTCAGCGAGGCCAAAGCGTTGGCAGTGACCGGCGCGATGCGGTTCGATGGCACCAGCACGCCGGTGCCAAGACGGATGCGGCGCGTGTTGATCGCGGCCGCGCTCATGGCGACAAAGCAATCGGCGCTCAGCATCTGGGTGTCGTAGAACCAGGCATGCGTGAAGCCGAGTTCCTCGGCGCGCTGCACCAGCTTCCAGGAATCCGCTGCCGCAGCTAGCGCGATACCGAAATCCATTTTATGCCTCTTCCGCCATTCCATTCCCCGCCGACGCTCATTTGGGGCGCGCCGCTTTTGGCGAAAACGCCCTGCGCCGCCGGAAGCGAGTCTGGAAGTAAACCTGCTCGTCGAAGGTACCGGCGGCGTAAGCGCCGGTGGTCGGACCTCCCGCGACCGAGAGGTTGCGGCTGCTCGGATACCGCGCCACAGCCTCCTCGACGATGTCGACGCCAAGGCCCGGCGTGTCGGGAACGGTCAGATAGCCGTCGATCGTCTTCGGGACCGGCTGGATCACCTCATGGCGGCCGGCCCAATCGTCTTCCAGCCGCTCGAGGATGAGCGCGTTCGGAATCGCGGCCAGCAAGTGGAGCGCGGCGTACTCCGCCACCGGACCCAGCGAGCCCGAGTGCGGCGCCACCGTGATGTGGTGAGCCTCGGCCATGGCCGCGATCTTCATCATCTGCGAAAGACCGCCGGCGCGGCCGGTGTCGGGCTGTATGACGTCGACGAGCTCGCGCTCGATCAGCGCGCGCATGCCCCAGATCGTCGCAAACCGCTCGCCCGCGGCGATCGGTATATCGACGCGCTGCTGGATGCGCGCCAGAGCCTCGAAATTCTCGGGCGCTACCGGATCCTCGAAGAACAGCAGGTCATAGGGCTCGAGGCGCCGGCCCGTGATGATCGCATCCTTGGCGGTCATCCAGGGCGGACCATGCAGATCGACCATCAGATCCACGTCGTCGCCGACCGCGCGGCGGATACCATCCACCTTCTCGACGATGTCGGCGACCCCGCCCGTCTTGATCGCCTTGATGCCGCGATCCCGGAGGCTTCGCGCGACTTCGGGCGTGCTGGCATGGCCGTAGATCTTGATCCGGTCTCTGACCTTGCCGCCCAACAGGTTCCAGACGGGCGTGCCCAGCGCCTTGCCCTTGATATCCCAGAGCGCCATGTCGATGCCGCTCAACGCGCCCGCCCCGACGACGCCCGTCATGCCGTGCGCCATCATGGCGCTGAAGGATTTCTGCCAGAGACGCTCGATATTGCCGGGATCCTCGCCGACGAGGAGAGGCGTCAGATCCTGGACCGCGCGTTCCACGACGCGCGGCCAGCCGCTGCACTCGCCGACACCGGTGATGCCCGCGTCGGTGTAAATCTTGAGGAAGAGCCAATTGCGCGTGGCGCTGGTGCCGCTTTGTCCCTTGGCGGCATCGGTCCGATGCGCCGTCGCATAGGCATCGTCCGGCGGAAACTGCGCCTGCATCAAGAATGTTTTTATGTCCTTGATTCGCACGACTTGCCTCGGAGCTGGGGCGGGGACGCCCGCCGCCCCGCTGATGGCATGCGGAGAGCATACCTAAACCCGCCGTCCCACCACAATTCATTGCGGCCAATGATGAGCTCGGTCGCGACGCCGCGGATGAGGTAACCTTCGCCGCGTCTCACAGAATCTTGCTCGAATGCGAGAGAGTCAACCGGAGGCACGCATGAGCGAAATCGAATGGTGGCGGCTCAAGGCCGCGGAGATCAATGCGCTGGCCGCCCGCGATGCGGTGGTCATCGTCCCCGTGGGCTCGACCGAGCAGCACGGGCCGCATCTGCCGACGCAGGTGGATTCGCTTCTGGTCGGCGAGATCGCCCGGCGCGCGGCACGGCTGGCCGCGGCCAGCACGCCGGTCGTGGTGGCGCCCACGGTGTGGAGCGGGCTTGCCGAGCATCACATGAGCCTGGGCGGGACACTGTCGCTGGATTTCGCCACGTTCCTAGCGCTGCTGCGCTGCATCTGCCGGTCGCTGCTGCGCCAGGGCTTCCGCCGGATCCTGCTGCTCAACGGTCACGGCGGCAACATCGCGGCGCTCACCGTGGTCGTGAACGAGCTCGCCGTGGAGCTCTCCGCGCCGATCGCCACGACCTCCTATTGGCCGCTGGCGAGCGAGGCGTTTGGGCGGATCCTCGAGCGCCAGAAGAACGTGCGCCACGCCTGCGAGGCGGAGACCTCGATGCTGCTGGCGCTCGCGCCCGACCTCGTCGACATGTCCCGCGCAGCCGACGCCGTGGGGCCGACGAGCCGCGAACTCGCCGAGGTCGTCGGCAGCGAGGCAGTGCATCGCTGGCGCTCGTTCAAGTCGCGCACCCATCACGGCGCCATCGGCGACCCGCGCGCTGCCAGCGCCTCAAAGGGCGAGCGCCTGCTCTCGGCGGCGGCCGAAGCCGTGGCCGGGGTCGTCGCCAACGAGGAATTCTGGGCGCTGCCGGCCTGAGGGACGGCAAGTGCCTATGCTAGGCGACCCTCGAATCTCAGAAAAACCGAGGCACGCGCGTCATCCGCTATCGCGCCGTCATCGGCTCCGTGAAAGGCGCCGAGCGCGACCGTCTCGGCCTCTCGTCGGAAAAGCCTGATCCGCAGGAGGTAGCGCTGGCCGATGAAGGACGGGCGGCGAAAGACCACCCTGGCGCGGATCGCGTCGTGCCGGTCCAGCGGCAGCTTCGCCGCGGCAAGGGCGAGCGCGATGCCATTCTCCATCGCCATCGTGTACTCGCGGGCGTGTACATGCTGGAACACATCGGAATTCGCCAGGCCCCAGATGCCAGTGAGTCCGGTGGCTGCCTCGGTCACTTCGGCGAAACCGTCCTCGACCTCGCGCAGCAGCGCGATGCTTGGAAATGGACCGTCGAAGGGATGCACGGAGAGGAAGCCGATCTCTTCCGGGACCTCGTCGACCCACCGTTGCCCCGGCGGATTTTGCGGGCGCGTCAGGACGTGAAGCACGCGGCCGGTCCCCGCGGTCACGGGTGGACCCAGGCTTGGCTCGAACCCCATGGACTCCGGGAGCGCAGTCGCGGGATGGCCCGTCAGCGTCGCGGCGGTTTCCAGGATCAGTCGCTCGACACGCTGGCTCTCGGTGCCGCCGCGGCGTTCCGTCGAGACGGAGCGGCACAGCCGGACCTCGTATCGAC
>DATMMM010000293.1:0-5845 GCA_035569735.1 Allostellaceae bacterium
CAAGGACACGCCGCAGGTGATGTGGACGCCTCAGCAGGCGAAAGTCCTCGATGCCCTGCTGGATGCGGGGGCGAGCGTGGTCGGATTCGACATCATCTATTCGACGTCGGTCGAGAGCTACATCCCCGGCTACGAGCGCAATTTTCTGCGCAGCCTCCACCGGGCCGGGAGCGAGGGCCGGATCGTGCTGAGCAAGGCGCAGCATCAGGAGCAGCCGATCGAGCCTTTCAGCGGACTGCAGATTGCCGCCGGCGCCGACACCGTGCGCGCCGTCAACCTGCTCGAAGATTCCGACGGCGTCGTGCGCAAACTGCCGCTCTTCCTCGATCTTCGTTCGCCCGATGACCCCGCAAAGGAGCCCAGTTTCGCGCTGGAGCTCGCGGCCCGTGCGCTCCATGTGAAGCCGGCGCGCGAGGCGGACGGAACCGTTCGCCTCGGCGAGGCGCGGGTCAGGACGGCGGACGCGAACGCGCTCGGCGTCAATTTCGACACGCGGCCGGGCGCGGTTCCGACCTATTCCTTTGTCGACATGGTGGCTTGCGCGGAGGCCGGCAAAGCCGCGTACTTCCGAGAGCATTTCGCCGGACGCATCGTGCTCATCGGCACGACGCTCGACGTGGAGGATCGCAAGCTCACCTCCGAGCGCTTCGCCACACATCCGGAAGGCCTGAACGCGCCCGAGCGCTGCGCAGTGCCGGTGATGCCCGCCCTGACGCGCGCGGACCTCCGGCGCGACACGATACCGGGCGTGTTCATTCACGCGGCTGCGGTCGCGAACCTGCTGCGCGGCGATCCGTGGGTCCCGGTGGCTTGGCCGGCACGCGTGGCGCTGCTGCTGGCGCTCGCGTCCGCGACCAGCCTGACGGTGATCTGGCTCCCTGTGTTCTGGGCGCGCGTGGCGCGGATCGCGCTGGTCGCGGCCTGGGCCGCCGGGTGCCTCGCCGCGTTCGCCGAGACGGCGCTGGTACTGCCGCTGCTCAACGGCGTGGCGGCGATGCTGGTTGCGTTCGGCACGAGCCTTGCCTACCGCTTCGGGGTCACGGATCGCAACCGTCGCCGCATGGCGAAGGCCTTCGCGCTCTACCTGCCGCCGTCGGAGGTCGAGCGCATGGTCGCCACGGACACCATGCCGAAGCTCGGCGGCGAGGCTCGGACGGTCTCGATCCTGTTCACGGATCTCGCGAGCTTCGCCCGCGTGTCCGAGTTCCTCGATCCCGCGCAGCTCACGGCCGCGCTCAACACCTATTTCGCGGCGCTCACAGATATCGTGGAGCAGCACGGCGGGATCGTGGACAAATTCATCGGCGATGCGGTGGTGGCGATCTTCGGCGCCCCGCTCGACGATCCCGACCACGCGCTCAACGCGGTGCGCGCGGCGATCGCCATCCGGACCGCGAGCCCCGATGCCGCGCGCGAGTTGGCGCGGTCCGGCGGGCGGCCGCCGGCGACCCGGATCGGCGTCAATACCGGTCCGGTTCTGATCGGAAACATCGGCTCGCCGCGCCGCTTCAACTACACCGCCATGGGCGATGCCGTGAACCTCGCCTCGCGCCTCGAGAGCGTCAACAAGCGTTACGGCACGCTGGTGTTGGTCAGCGACGCCACGGCGCAAGCCTGCGGCGAGGCGATCGTGTTCCGGGAGATCGATACCGTCGCCGTGAAAGGGCGCGAGCGGCCCGTGGCGCTCTACGAGCCGCTGGGTCGCGCGGGCGAGGTTTCGGCCGACGCGCTGGTGCGCCGCGATGCCTTCGCGCAGGCGCTGCGGCAGTGGCGGCGCGGGTCTTTCGCAGAGGCGGCGAGCGCCTTCGAGATGCTGGCCGACGACGACCCCGCCGCCGCGCGCTTCTCGGCCCTTGCCCGAGAGTTCGTGGCCAATCCTCCCGGGGACTGGCGGGGTATCTCGATTCTGACAGACAAATAGTCGCTCGCCTGCGGCTGCTGACGCGCAGTGGGCGGGAACAAGACCAAGATTTGACACAGCAAGTCCCCTCGCGCGGCCGCGCAAGCGGCATCGAAACCGCTACCCTTGCTGATCGGGGCAAACCGGGCGCTTTTTAAACTAACATCGGCCTTTCGATCTTGACGATAACCATCCCCGGGCGGAGGGTTGAAGCGATGAAAGGCGAGATCGAGCACCACGTCGTGCCGGACCAAAGCGAACGCCGGCGACGAGTGGTGCCGCGCGACTTCTGGATGGCGCGGCTGGAATCCGCCTTGGGCTCCTCGGAGTGTCGCGTGCTCGAGCTGTCGCCGGCCAATGCGACGATCCAAATCGATCATCCCGTCGCGGAAAATCAAGCCGTGACCTTGGTCATGGAGCGTCTGGGCGAGCTGTCGGGTGTCGTGGCTTGGCAGCGCGAGGGATGCGTTGGCATCCGTATTATCGAGCATCGTCCGTTCGGCAGCGGCAGCCTGCGCACGCCGCCCGGTGGCTGGACAGCCGCACGCGCGGAGCCCGTGCCGCATCGGCAGGCAAGTTTGCAGCCGGAGCCGCGCGAGCGCGGTTACGCCGGAGAGCTCGACCACATGGCGCCCGCGCCGGAGGGCATTGCCGTCGAGCGCTGGGGCGGCGATCCCGATCTGCTGGAGGTGTTCCGCGACGAGCGCCGGATCATCGCGCTGCAGCCCGGCGAAATCCTGTTCAAGGAAGGCGATCCCAGCGCGTCGATGTACGTCGTGCGCGACGGGGTGCTGCGCATCCGTAGCGGCAGTGTGGTCTATGAGGATGTCGTGCGAGGCGGTGTCGTGGGCGAGATGGGCCTGGTCGAGAAGTTGATGCCGAGGAGCGCCACCGTGTACGCGCTTACCGCTTCCGAGCTCGTCGAAGTCGACGAGGAGCGCTTCTTCGCTTTGATCGAGCGGGCTCCTCATATCGCGATCACGGTGATGCGTGTGTTGTCTCGGCGGCTGCGCCACATGGATGGGCGCTATCGCGTTGCGCGCTGGACGGATCCGCACCGCTAGGCCGGCTGTCGCGGTCCGAGCCTGCTGCCCTCGAGCTTTTTCGCCTAAAAATTTCGGCAAAACGCGCCTTTCCGAGTCTGCGAGGCCGGTCGGAAGCCCTTGTCTTCACTGGCGCTTCGCGGGCGCGTCTCGATCTCCAGCATTGAAGAAGGGTCGAGTTCTGCGCGGCCAGCCCCACGTCTTAACGCGCTCTTAAGGTTAGGCTTGCTACCCGGTCGGAATGCGTAACCCTCGCGACATGTTGGGCCAAATGATGGAGGTGCAGCTCGAGCCGCGGTGCGCCAATGCGCGGGAGATCCGCCTGGATCAGCTCCGTCTCGTCGCTCGAAACGCGCCGGTCATCGTCATCGCCAATCTGCTCAACGCGCTCCTCACCGTCGCGTTCTTCGGCGAGGTGGCGCCGGCTTGGATCCTCGGCGTCTGGCTCATGCTGGTCGTCATGCTGAGCGCGGCCGGCTCCTGGTTGTGGTGGGCGCGCCGCGACGAATCGGTCTGGCGCGATGTCGATGACTCCGTCATTCGCCGGATCGTGCTCTCGGCGGCGCTGGGCGGCGGCCTCTGGGGCCTCTTCGCGTTGATCGTGTTCCCGCCGGCCTCGCTCCCGCACCAGGTCGTGCTGGCGCTGGTCGTGGGCAGCACCGCGGCGGCATCGCTGGTGAGTCTGCAAAGCATTCCCCTGGCGAGTGCCAGCTACATCGTGTTCAGCCTCGCGCCGCTGATCGTATCGTTCGGCCGCATCAGCGATCCCCCGCACTGGTTCATGACCGAGATGCTCGCGGCCTTCGCGGTCGTGCTGATCGGGCTCTCGCACAACAGCCACGCGGCCTTTCTGGAGGGTGTCCGCCTGCGGCTCGCGAACGCGGATCTCCTGGAGCGCACGTCGGTCGCGAACGAGACCTTGAAGCGCAACCTCGGCGAGCTCGAGTGGTCGCGCAACCGGCTCATTCGGCAAGCGAATGATCTGAAGAAGCTGGCGCAGAAGGCTGACGCTGCCAACCGCGCCAAATCGACTTTCCTCGCCAATATGAGCCACGAGCTTCGCACGCCCCTGAGCGCCATCATCGGCTTCTCCGAGATGATGCAGCGCGAGGCCTTGGGCCCGGTCGGGTCCACGCGCTACCGCGCCTATGCCGACGACATCAATCAGGGCGGCATGCATCTCCTCGAGCTGGTCAACGACCTCCTCGATCTCTCCAAGATCGACGCTGGCAAGATGGAGCTGAGCGAGGATCTCGTCGATGTGGGCCGTCTGATCGCGGATTGTATGGTGCTGGTGCGCGACGCCGCGGTGCGCGCTGGGGTCGAGATTGCGATCGCCAAGGATTCTGGCTGGCCCGTGGTCTACGCCGACGAGCGCAAGCTCAAGCAGATCCTGATCAATCTCCTCAGCAACGCGATCAAGTTCACGGGATCCGGCGGCAGTGTGCAGGTCGTGGCCGCGGTCGCGGCTTCCGGCGGCCTCGAAATCTCGGTGCGCGACAGCGGGATCGGCATCGCGCCCGGGGACATGGCGAAAGTCCTCGAGCCCTTCGGCCAAGTGCCGAGCATGCTCGAGAGCCCTCCGCTCGGCACGGGCCTCGGCCTGCCGCTCAGCCGGAAACTGGCGGAGCTGCACGGTGGCACGCTGGAGATCGAGAGCGCGGTGGGGCGGGGCACCACCGTGCTGCTCAGGCTTCCCGCCGAGCGCGTGCGCGGCGCCGCCACCGCGGTCGCCTGAGGCTCGGCGCTTACAGCAACCCTCGCGCCGTCAGGCTCCGCATCAGCGCACGGGAGCCGAACTCCCAGCGCGGGATGCGGTTGCTCAGATTGACCCGGTTGACCAGTGCACCCAGCTTCGGCGCCGAGATGGTGACAATGTCGCCGGTCTTGTGGGTGAAGCCCTCGCCCTTGGCGCCGCGGTCCTCGGTGGGCGCGAACATCGTGCCGCAATAGAGCACGACCCCGTCGGGGTATTGGTGCACGTCACCCATCATCTGCGCCACCAGCTCGGCGGGGTCGCGGCTGATCTCGCTCATGGAGCTCTCGCCCCGCAGCACGAAGCCGTCCTCGCCCTCGACGCGCAGGCTCACCGTCGCGCGCCGGACATCCTCGAGGCCGAAGCTCGCGTCGAACAGGCGGATGAACGGCCCGAGCGCGCAGGAGCCGTTGTTGTCCTTGGATTTGCCGAGCAGCAGCGCGCTCCGGCCCTCGAAATCGCGCAGGTTGACGTCGTTTCCGAGCGTGGCGCCCACGATGGCGCCGCGGCTGTTCGCCACCAGCACCACCTCCGGCTCGGGATTGTTCCATACCGAGGCGGGATGCAGCCCGATCTCGGCGCCGGTGCCGACGGCGGACATCGGCTGCGCCTTGGTGAAGATCTCGGCATCGGGACCGATGCCCACTTCGAGGTACTGCGACCAGAGGCCGCGCGCCGTCAACGCCGACTTGAGCCGCTGCGCCGCCTCCGAGCCCGGCTCGATGCTGCCGAGATCGGCACCGATCTCGCGGGTGAGCGTCTGGCGCACGCGCTCGGCCGCGGCCGGATCGCCCTTGGCCTGCTCCTCGATCACGCGCTCCAGCAGGCTGCGCATGAAGGTGACGCCGGCGGCCTTGATCGCCTGCAGGTCGATGGGCGCCACGAAATGCGGCTTGCGCGGATCGCGGGGCCCGAGCGCGCTATTGGCCAGGACCTCCTCGATCCCGCCGAGCCGCGTGCCACCCGGGTTGCGGGCCAGCGCCGCGGGGTCGGGCGCCTCCATCAGATCGGTGGAGGTCGGCGCCTCGCGGCCGAGCGCATAGACGCCTTCCTCGCGCAGAGCCGCGACGACGGGACCGGCGTGCTCGCCGGGGACCCACACCCGCGCGATCAAAGCGCCGGCGGTACCGTCGGCGGGGAGCGCGG
>DATMMM010000294.1:0-25110 GCA_035569735.1 Allostellaceae bacterium
ATGGCCACGAGCAGAGCTTCACCGCGCCCCATGTCAGCGGCAAGGTCCGGCGGGCGAAACCGATCTCGACCACCGAGTTTGCCTTCCTGGCGCCGCTCGCGAGATCGCGCGGCCTCACGCCCAAGGTGACTTTGCCGTCCCCGCCCACCATGCATTTCTGGCGCGGTCGCGCCGGCATCGACCCCGCGGCCTATGAGGGCGCCGAGGCGTTCTTCGCCGACCTTGCCCAGGTCTATCGCGAGGAGATTGCGGCGCTGGCCAATCTCGGCTGCACCTATATCCAGCTCGACGAGGTGCCGCTCGCCATGCTGTGCGATCCCGCAGTTCGCGCGCAGCTGGCCGCGAGAGGTGAGGATCCGGCGGTGCTGGTCGATCTCTACATCCGCGCCTTCAACGACGCGCTCCGCGACAAGCCTGCCGGAATGACGGTGGCGATCCATATGTGCCGCGGCAATTACAAGGGTCAGTGGCTCTCCGAGGGCGGCTACGAGTCCGTTGCCGAGCGGGTCTTCGCCGAGATCGATGTCGACCGGTTCCTTCTGGAATATGACACGCCGCGCGCCGGCGATTTCGCGCCACTCCGCTTTCTGGGACCCGGCAAAGCCGCAGTGTTGGGGTTGGTCTCCTCCAAATCGCCCAAGCTCGAGAGCATCACTGCGCTCTGCCGGCGCGTCGAGGAAGCGGCGAAAATCGTGCCGCTCGAGCGCCTCGCCGTCAGCCCGCAATGTGGCTTTGCCAGCACCGTCGCCGGCAATCCCGTGAGCCCCGACGATCAGCGCCGGAAGCTTGCGCTCGTGGTCGAGGTCGCCCGCCGCGTCTGGGGCTAGCCGGCCCCGTCAGTGCGACATCAGGACCGGTACCGTCATGTGCCGCAGGACCTCGCGCGTGGCGCCGCCCAGGATGAGCTCGCGCATGCGCGAATGGCCGTAGCAACCCATGACCATGAGGTCCGCGCCCAGGTCTGCCGCGCGCGACAGCAACACGTTTCCGACGTCGATGTCGTCGGCGACGGTGGAGGCGGCCTCGGCCTTGACGCCGTGGCGCGCCAGATGAAGCGCGATATCGGCGCCAGGAAGTTCGTTGGCGTCCTCGCCACGGCGCGGGTTGACGGAGAGCACGGTCACCTGGCTCGCACGCTCCAGGAGCGGCAGCGCGTCGTTGAGCGCGCGGGCAGATTCGCGCGTGCGGTTCCACGCCACCAGCACGCGCCTCCCCACCGCGTCGAAGCGCCCGGCATAAGGCACGATCAGGACCGGCCGGCCGCTCGCGAGCCCCAGTTGCTCCGGCAAACGTGCCCAGCCGCCGGGCGGCGAATTGTCGGGATCGATCTGGGCCGTGATCGCGATATCCGCGTAATGGGCGTGCAGGACGCCGACCTCGGAGGGGCCGCCCTCGGCGAGCCGCCATTCGTGCGAGATGCCGGCGCGCGAGCACGCGGCGCGGAACGTTGCCTCAATTTTCGATGCGGCGGCCTGCGCCGTCTTGCGGTGTTGCTCCTCGATCTCCTGGATCACGTCCACGGCCATGAATCCCGTGCCGGGCGCGGAATAGACCGAGAGATCCAGAGGCTCGATGATGAACAGCCCGACCAGATGCGCGCTCTGGCTTCGCGCCAGCTCGACTGCGAGGCCGATGCCGGACTCGCTCGCGGTGGCGCCTGCGAGGGTTACCAGGATGTCTTTGAAGCCCATTGGCTTTCTCCTTGCCGAGGGGAGGCAGTCTCGCCCATCGGGCGATGCGGCCTCTCATCTTAGCAGCTATAGAGGGCGATCACGAATATTGCGGTCGGCTTGGGTCCAGCGCCCGTCTGTCACATTCCGCCCCCGCCGCGATCGCCGCCACGCTCGGGCGTTTCGCGTTGCGCGGGGGGCGCACCATCTGCAGGAGCAGGGCCGGCGCACGCCGTTAGCGCGAGGACTGCGGCGACGGCCGCGGCGAGGAGGACTGCGCGCGCTCTCATGGCGGCAGCTGACCACGAACCGTTCATAAGCTTGCCTCAATTGTCGGTGATGCTCTGCGCGATGGGCGAGCCTGCCATTCAACCGTCCATCGGGGTATCGTGCGCGCTGCGAGGGATGGGGGCCGTCGAGCCGCTTATGAATGACGCTCAGAGCGCGAAACTGCTGCCTGCTGCTTTGGCGCCGCAGGAAGCCGAGGAACGGCCGTTCGCCGCCATCGGTCTCGTCCTCATGTCGCTGGTCGTGTTCAGCGGATTGGACGCGATCTCGAAGATACTCGTCGCGGACTACTCGCCGGTGCTGATCACCTGGGGCCGGTACGGCGCCAACCTGATGTTGCTCCTGCCCTTCATGCTCCGCGCGGGGGCCCGTCCCTTCGCCACCGCGGGCATCGGATTACAGATCGGGCGCGGCTTTGCCATGGGCGGATCCTCCGTCTTGTTCATCGCCGGTTTGGCGCAGATGGCGATGCCGGACGCGACCGCGGTCGCCTTTGCGGCTCCCCTCATGGTCACCGCGCTCTCGATACCCTTCCTGGGCGAGCGCGTGGGCATTCGCCGCTGGTCGGCGGTGGCGGTGGGTTTCGTGGGCGTGATGGTGATCGTGCAGCCCGGCAGTTCGAGCTTTCACCTGGCCTCGCTGTTTCCCTTGGCGTCCGCCGCCTGCTGGGCCGCGGGCCTCATCATCACCCGGCGCATCAAGACCCGCGACGCCACGCTCACCACGCTGCTCTACACCACGCTGGTCGCTTTCCTGATCATGACCGCTTTCCTGCCCTGGGTCTGGCAGCCGCTCCCGCTGCGCGCCCTCGGGCTGATCCTGGTCATGGGCGTGCTCAGCTCGGCCGGCCAATATTTCCTGCTGCTCGGATATCAGCGCGGGCCCGCCTCGCTGCTGGCGCCGTTCTCCTACATGCAGATCATCACCTCCACCTTCTGGAGCGCGGTGCTGTTCGGTACCTGGCCGGGCGCAGCGACCCTGATCGGCGCACCCATCGTGGTGGCGAGCGGCCTCTATGTATTCCATCGCGAGCGCGTGCGCCGCGGCGAACCCCGATGATGACCGCCCGGGCGGGGCTTGTGGGGCGCGCTCGCGCCGGGCATGCTGGCCGCGTTTTGCTAGAGCGCGCGGCACGGGGATGGGGCAGAAGCAGCGCAATATCTGGCGTTTGGCGGCGGCCTGTCTGCTCGGGCTGACCACGATCTCGGCGCCGGCATCCGCCGACACCCGGCTCGGCCCGGGTTATCCCGACGTGCCGCTGTTGGGGCCGCAAAAGGCCCAAGGCGCGGTGATCTGGAATCACGGCACGAGCACCTACTACGCGGCGCTCGACTCCAGCAAAAGCTCGATCCCCTCTTTCGTGAGCCTGCTGCGCGACGACCATTGGGACGTCTTTCGGCTGGACCGGCCGCCCGCGGGCGAATCCCCGAACACCAGCACCGAGGCGCTGCTCGCGGCGGTTGGGCAGCTCAAGACGGAAGGCTATCGCAGGATCGTGCTGATGGGCCAATCGGCGGGCGCCTGGATCGCGCTCATCGCCGCCGGCAAGAGCCCGGACATCTACGCGGTCATCGCCACCGCCCCCGCCTACTATGGCGTCGACCGTCCAAGGTTCACGATGAACGCCTCCGCGCTCTACGATTACCTCGACGACATTAAGACCGCTCGGATCATGATCACGTTCTTCACCGATGATCCCTTCGATCCCGGCGGACGCGGAGCCAAGGCGGACGTGATCTTGGGCCGTCACGGCGTGCCGCATTTGATCGTCGATCGCCCCGACGGGCTCAACGGGCACGGCGCTAGCAGCAGTGCCCTGTTCTACCATCGATTCGGTCGCTGCCTGCGCGCCATGGTCGGCGATGGCGCGGTGCCCGCGCTCCGGGACTGCGAGACCGACTGGGGCAGCAAGCCCAGTGGCGAGGTGCAGCTGCCGGCCGATCTCGCGATCGCGCGCTCGGGTGCCGGCCCGGCGACGCCGCTCCTCGGCAAGTGGTGGGGCGTCTATCCCAACGGCCTGGAGATGATACTGGCGGTCGAGCGCGTGCAGAACGAAACCGTGCAAGCGGTCTATGCGACAGGATCGATACCCGGTGGTACGAGCAAGCCTGCCTACGCGCGGATGACAGGAGAGTACGGCAACGGCACGCTCAGCTTCGCGCGGCCGGGCAAGCCGACGCTGCGCTATCGGCTTCGACCCGACGGCAACCTGGATGCGGAGTGGGTCTCCTCGGACGGGGCAGGCCGCATAAGCGCCGTGCTTCGTCTCTTGCAGGAATAGCCATTGCGTTTGCCCGCCCAGCGCGAAGCCGGCCGCGGCGGCAGAGGCGAGCCCGGCTTCGCATGACGGCTCCGGCTCTCGATCTCCTGATCGTCGGCGGCGGCATCAACGGCGCGGGGATCGCGCGCGATGCCGCGGGCCGGGGCTTGTCCGTCCTGCTGGTGGAGCGCGGCGATCTCGCGGGTGCCACGTCCTCGGCGTCGAGCAAGCTCATCCACGGCGGGCTGCGCTACCTCGAGTTCGGCGAGTTCCGCCTGGTGCGCGAGGCGCTCATCGAGCGCGAGGTGCTGATGCGGATGGCGCCGCACCTGATCCACCCCGCCGAATTCGTCCTGCCGCACGACCGCAGCCTGCGGCCGCGCTGGATACTGCGGCTCGGGCTCCTGCTCTACGACCATCTCGGTGGCCGACAGAGCTTGCCCGCGAGCCGGCGCATCGATCCGCGGGGCGACACGCTGGGCGCGCCGCTCCGGCCTGACATCACCGCTGCCTTCGTCTATTCGGATTGCCAGACCGACGACGCCCGCCTGGTGATCGCCAACGCGCGCGACGCGGCACGGCGCGGCGCGCGCATCCTGCGCGGCACGGAGCTCGTCTCGGCTCGTCGCTTCGGCTCGCTTTGGCGCGCCGAGCTGCGCGCGGCCGACGGCGCTCGCTCCCAGGTGGAGGCGAGGGCGCTGGTGAATGCCGGCGGCCCCTGGGCGATGGACATCGCACGGCGAGCCGGCGTCGCGCATGGCGAAGCGGCGCTCCGTCTCGTCAAGGGCAGCCACGTCGTGGTGCCCCGGCTCTACGACGGCGCGCAGGCCTATATGCTGCAGGTCGACGACCGCCGCATCGTCTTTGTGCTGCCGTTCGAGCAGGATTTCACGCTGATCGGCACCACCGAGGCGCCTTTCGAGGGCGATCCCGCGGCGGTCGCCTGCACCGACGAGGAAGCGGCCTATCTCTGTAACGCGGTCGGGCGCTGGTTCGCGCGTCCCGTACCGCCGAGCGCGATCCTCTGGCGCTATGCGGGTGTCCGTCCGCTCTACGAGGACCACGCCAAGAGCGCCTCCGCGGTGACGCGCGACTACGTGCTGCTGCGCGACGGCGAGGGGTCGGCGGCGCCGATGCTCTCGGTGCTGGGGGGCAAGATCACCACCTTTCGCCGCCTGGCGGAGCATGCGCTCGAGCGGCTGGGCCTGCCGGGCACCGGCGGACCCTGGACCGCGGGCGCGCCTTTGCCGGGCGGGGTGCTGGCGGGCGGCAGTACCGAGACCGCGGCGGCGGCGTTGCGCTCCGCCTATCCTTGGCTCGATCCCATCACGGCGGACCGCCTCATCCGCCGCTATGGCAGCGAGGCCGCGGCGATGCTGGGCGAGGCCGGGCGCGCCCAGGATCTGGGGGAGGCCTTCGGCGCCGGTCTCACCGCCCGCGAGGTCGATTGGCTCCGCCGCGAGGAATGGGCTGAAAGCGCCGACGACATCCTCTGGCGCCGCACCAAGCTCGGGCTGCGGCTCGATGCCGCAGAGCGCGCGCGGCTGGAAGACTATCTGGCGCGATGCACTGCGTGATGATTGTTTGACCTTCAAGCCGCCGGTGCTGCCGCGCAAAAAAACCCGTTGCGCGCCGGCCGCAATGGTCGCCTAAATCGATCGGGCAATGCGCCAACGAGGAGGAATAAGCGATGAGCGACATCAAAGTGCTCGGCATCTGCGGCAGTCTGCGCAAGGGCTCCTTCAATCGCATGGCGCTGCGCGTGGCGCAGGAATTGGCGCCCGCGGGCATGAAGGTCGACGTCGCCGACATCAGCGCGTTCCCGCTCTACAACGAGGATGTGCGCGCGCAGGGTTTCCCGCCGCCGGTGCAGACGTTCCGCGACCAGATCGCCGCCGCTGACGCGCTGCTGTTCGTGACGCCCGAATACAACTACTCCATGTCCGGCGTGCTCAAGAACGCCATCGACTGGGCCTCGCGTCCGCCCAACCAGCCCTTCGACGGCAAGTCGGTGGCCATGATGGGCGCGAGCGCCGGCGTGCAGGGCACGGCGCGCGCGCAGTATCACCTGCGCCAGACCTGCGTCTTCCTCAACATGTTCCCGGTCAACAAGCCCGAGGTGATGATCCCGCAGGCGCAGAACCGGTTCGACGCCGAGGGCCGCCTCACGGACGAGACCGCGAAGGGCTTGATCAAGCAGCTCATGGAATCGCTGCAGGCCTGGGCGCTGCGTCTCAAAGCGAAGGTTTGATACCGATTACGGCACCAGCACCGCGGCGCCTTCGATGCGGCCCTGCCGCAGGCGCTCGAGCGCGTCGTTCGCGGCATCGAGAGGGAAGACCTCCGTGTGGGTCTTGACCGGGATCTCCGAGGCGAGCGCCAGGAGCTCCTCGCCGTCCCCGCGCGTCAGGTTCGCGACCGAGCGCACGACGCGCTCTTCCCAGAGCAGGCGGTAGGGAAACGCGGGTATATCGCTCATGTGGATGCCGCCGCAGACCACCGTCCCGCCCTTGACCGTTGCCGCCAGCGCCGCGGGCACCAGCGCTCCGACCGGTGCGAAGATCAAGGCCGCATCGAGGGGCGCGGGTGGCCTCTCGTCGGAGCCGCCCGCCCATTCGGCGCCGAGGCTGCGGGCGAACTCCTGACCTGCGCGGTCGCCGGGCCGCGTGAAGGCGAACAGCCGGCGCGCCTGGTGCACGATCACCTGCGCCACGATGTGGGCCGCGGCGCCG
Organism: Allostellaceae bacterium; assembly: GCA_035569735.1. Taxonomy (GTDB): domain Bacteria; phylum Pseudomonadota; class Alphaproteobacteria; order ATCC43930; family CGMCC-115725; genus DASZHJ01. The sequence goes on from DATMMM010000294.1 coordinate 6,951, forward strand.
AAGCCGTAGATGCCCACGCGCTCGGCTTCCCCGGCGAGCCGCAGCGTGCGGTAGCCGATCAGCCCCGCGCAGAGCAGCGGCGCCGCCGCCACATCGTCGAAGCCCGAGGGGATCGGAAAGCAATACCGGGCATCGGCGACCGTGTACTCGGCGTAGCCGCCGTCGATCTGATAGCCGGTGAAGCGCGCGCGATCGCAGAGGTTCTCCCGCCCGGACACGCAAAAGGCGCAGGTCCCGCAGGTCCAGCCAAGCCACGGCACGCCCACGCGGTGGCCGACGTCGAGGGCCCTTACCCCCGTGCCGAGGCCGGCGACGGTGCCGACGATTTCATGGCCCAGGATCCGCGGCAGGTGTGGCGCCGCGAGTTCGCCATCGAGGATGTGCAGGTCCGTCCGGCAGACGCCGCACGCGCCGACCCGGATCAGCACCTCGCCAGGACCGGGCCTGGGGGGTGGTCGATCGTGGAGATGCAGCGGCTGACCAGGTGCCTCCAGCAGCATCGCTCGCATCACGGGATCTCCTTGTCGCAGCGCTACTGAGCGGGGAGTGGACCCGTCTCCGTGTGAGGAGAGAGCCTTGGCGCGATTCTGCGGGCCTCGCACCCCTCGCTTGGCCCGCTGGCACTCCTCCAAAGCCCGCTTCCCTCGCTGGCAGAGAGAGATAGCGGCTTCCAAAGAACTGCCGACCATCTCCTTTAGGGTCAAGACGATCCCAAATATTTCGACTGCCCATGCCCCCAAGCCCACACGATCTGCTAGAGTCCCATCGTTATCACGATATTGTGATCTGGTCCGGCGCGTGCTCGTACTGCGCCGATCGGAACTGAATTTTCCGCCAACCTCGCCGTCTCGAAACGGCGCTCAAAATCAGGGGGTCTCATGATCGGTCCGCGCAAAGACCACGAAACCCATCCCATCGATATCTACGTCGGCGGTCGCATGCGGCTCCGGCGCATCCAGCTTGGCCTGAGCCAAGGCGCGCTCGCCAGCAAGATCGGCGTCTCCTTTCAAGCGGTGCAGAAATACGAGTCCGGCGACATCCGGATCTCCGCAAGCCGGCTCTATGACGTGGCGCAGGCGCTCGAGGTCTCGCCGGCTTTCTTCTTCGAGGGCTATCCCGACGGCATCGTCGCCAAGAACATCGCCCAGGAGAACGCGCCCGCGAGCGAGACCTTCGATCGGCGCGAGGTGATGTCGCTGATCCGCGGCTACTACGGCATCCGCGACCCGCAGTTGCAGGCCGACATCCTTCGCCTGATCTCCAAGCTCGGCAACCGCTCCGGCAACGAGACCGCCGCCTGACGCTCGAGTTCTTGCCACGGCTGGCGCGAGGGCACTAAGAGTAGCGCCATGCCCACGAAGAAGAACCCGCTCAACCTCAATGCCCTGCAGCTCAAGACCCTGACGCTGTTGCAGGAGCTCGCGCGCTCGCCCTCTCATGCGGAGGGGCTGCCCGATGGCGCGGTCCGGGTGAGCCAGCTGCCCTATCCCCACGGGGACCATTTCCATGTCGGCGCCGCCATCGTGATGGCGCGCGACGCGAACGGGCTTGCCAATCCCGCGGCCTGGGCGGCGCTCGAGCGCAAAGGCCTGATCAAGTCGGAGTTTCCGGACGCTGCCGTTCTCACGCCCGCGGGCCTCGCCTACGACACCGGCCTCGCCGACACCATCCTCCACCGCGGCGGCCACTGACCGCAGCATCGCCGCACAAGGGATTTACCACGGAGGGCACGGAGGACGCTTAAGCGGGATGAAGATCGGTCTACTCATCAACTTCAACACGATCATGCTGAAAGACGGAATACGGCGGCTGGTCATGTAGTCCCGTTCTCCGTGCCCTCTGTGGTGGATGTTCTTCTTTGTGCTCGCACGAAGCCGAAGTTCACCACACGAGGTGCGGCATCGCGTAAGTCGGGCGGTGGCCGCTCTCCGCCACCGCCGCCGCGAGCCGGCCGCGATCCGGCAGCACGCCGGGAGTGACGCCTAGCTCTTCGCCATGGATGCCGCCGAGGATCAGCAGGCTCGCGATCCCGACCGCATTGGCGCCTGCGATGTCCGTGCGCAGGCTGTCGCCGACGGCGAGAATACGCTGGCGATCGCCGATGCCCAGCAGATCGAAGCAGGTGTCGTAGATCGAGGCGAAGGGCTTGCCGTGCCAGCGCACGCGCCCGCCGATCGCCTCGTAGCGCTGGGCGAGTGCGCCCGCGCAGATCACGCGGCTGCCGCGATGCATCACCACCAGGTCGGGATTGGCGCACACCATCGGCAGGTCGCGCGCCCGGCCGCCCTGCAGCACGGCCTCGTAATTCTCGACGCTCTCGTTCCAGCCCCACGGGCCCGTGTTGAGGATGAACTCCGCCTCGGCCACGTCCTCGACGCGGCTGAGGCCGAGGTCCGCCAGCATATTGTCGTCGCGGGGCGGTCCGATGTGATAGCAGACCCGCCCGAGCGCCGCGTAGAACGCGTCGTCGCGCCGCTTCAGGTGCTGCCAGACTTCCTCGCCGGATGAGAGCAGGTGATCGTAGAGCGTGCGGGGAATACCGATTTCCGTCACGCGCTCCTCGACGAGATGCGCGCGGCGCGGCGCGTTGGAGAGCACGACCAGTCGCTTGCCGCTGGACTTGAGCCGCCTCAGGCAGTCGATTACGCCGGGGAGCGGCACCTGCCCATCGTGCAGCACGCCCCAGAGGTCGAGGATATAGCCGTCATAGCGGTCGGCGATGTCTCTCACGCCGGCGAGGATCGGGATCTCGGGCTCGGTCATCGCAACCGGATCTCTTTCAGGCTGGGAGCGGCACGTCGGCGCCGACGGCGTCGGCGATACTGGCAAATCCATCGCGGGCGAGGAAGCCCGCGAGGTCGTGCTTGATGCGAAGCACCAGGCCGGGCCCTTCATAGACCAGCGCGGTATAGAGCTGCACCAGGCTGGCGCCCGCGCGGATCTTGGCATAGGCATCGGCACCGCTCGCGACGCCGCCAACCCCGATCAGCGGGATCTGCCCGCGGGTGAGCCGCCACATCTCCGCGAGGAGCGCGGTCGAGGGCGCGAACAGCGGCGTACCGCTGAGGCCGCCGGTCTCGCGGGCATGCGAGCTGCGCAGCTCTGCGGGCCGTGCCACCGTCGTGTTGGAGACGATCATCCCGTCGAGGCCGGTCTCGAGCGCCGCCTCCGCGATTTCCGCGCGCTCGGCCCCCGAGAGATCGGGCGCGATCTTGAGCAGCAGCGGCGGCGGATCGGGCGCCGCCACCAGGGCGCGCGCGGATTTGAGCGCCGCGATCAAGGCCAGCAGGCTCGGCTTCCTCTGCAGATCCCGCAGCCCCGGCGTATTGGGCGAGGACACGTTGACCACGAGATAATCCGCGAGCGCGCCCATCGCCTTGACGCCTGCGACGTAGTCGGCGATCGCGTCGGTGCTCTCCTTGTTCTTGCCGAGATTGGCGCCGACCAGGCCCGCGCGCCCGCGCCGGGCCGCGAGCCGTGCGCGCACGGCCTCGAGGCCCTCGTTATTGAAGCCGAGCCGGTTGATGAGCGCGCGATCCTCGGTCAGACGGAACAGCCGAGGCTTGGGATTGCCAGGCTGCGGGCGCGGCGTGACGGTGCCGGTCTCGACGAAGCCGAAGCCGAACCGCAGCATGGCGTCGGGCACCTCGGCATTCTTGTCGAAGCCGGCAGCGAGCCCGATCGGATTAGGGAATTGCCATCCCCAGAGCGCGATCCCGAGGCTCGGCGGATCCGGCTCGGCGGCGTATGGCGCGATACCCCCGCGAAGCGCCGCGATGCTCGCGCGATGCGCCGCCTCCGGCGGCAGCAAGCGCAGCAGCGGCAATGCCAGGTCGAAGAGCGCGCTCACGGCGCCGGGTCTTCGGCGAGCACGGGGAACACATGGGTGCCCTTGAGCCCCAGCGGCAGGGGATCGACGCGAACCACGGCCTCGAGCGGCAGCACGCCGTAAAGATGCGGGAACAGCGCGCCGCCGCGCGATGGCTCCCATTTGAGCGCGGTGCCGAGCCGGCCCGCATCGACTGTCACCAGGACAAGATCGTCTTGGCCCGCTCGATGCTTGCGCGCGCTCTCGCGAATTTGCGCGGCCGTGGAGAAGTGGATGAAGCCGTCGAATGCGTCTTGGGACGAGCCGCGGTAGTGCCCCGCGGCTTCCGCCGCCGCCCATTCCGCCCGGCGGCACATGTGGTAGATCAGCCGTGGCTCCATCGCGCGGGGCACGCTATCGCAGCCCTGCCGATATCGCCAGCCTGCTGCGCGCTTCAGTCCTTTGCCGCCCTGGAGTCGCCGGTCTATGCTCTCCGCCGGGAACCAGCGCCTGCGAAGGAAGGCTGATGAAAGCGTTTTCCTACATTGATGGCACCTGGCACGAGGGCAATCCGCCGTTGCTGGGGCCGATGAGCCATGCGACTTGGCTGTCCTCGATCGTCTTCGACGGTGCGCGCGCATTCGAGGGCGTGGCGCCCGATCTAGACCGCCACTGCGAGCGCGTGATCAATTCGGCGCGCTCCATGGGCCTCCGGTCGATGTTGAGCGCGGGCGAAGTCGAGGAGCTCGCGCGCGAGGGCATCCGCAAGCATGCGAGGGATGCCGAGCTCTACATTCGCCCGATGTTCTTCGCGGAATCCGGTTGGATCTATCCCGATCCCGACAGCACGCGCTTCGCGATCTCGGTCTATGAGTCGCCGATGCCGAAGCCGTCCGGGCTCTCCGTCGGCCTGTCGCCGTTCCGCCGCCCGGCGCCGGACCAGGCGCCGACCGACGCCAAGGCCTCCTGCCTCTATCCGAACTCCGGTCGCGCGTTGCGCGATGCCGAGAAGCGCGGCTTCGACAATTGTGTCGTGCTGGACCCGCTGGGCCATGTGGCGGAGCTGGCCACGGCCAATATCATGATGGCCAAGGACGGTGTGGTGCATACGCCCGCGGCCAACGGCACCTTCCTTGCGGGCGTCACGCGGCGGCGCGTGATGCAGCTTTTGCGCGATGCCGGCAAGGACGTGCGCGAGCGCAGCATCACCTACGAGGAGCTGCAGGGCGCCGACGAGCTGTTCTCGGTCGGCAATTACGGCAAGGTGCTGCCGATCACCCGGATCGAGCAGCGCCATCTGCAGCCGGGACCCGTCTACGCCCGCGCGCGCGAGCTCTACTGGGACTTTGCCCACAGCACCTGACCGCATCCTCGCTCGGTCTCCGGTACAGCGGCCGGCGGCGCCCGCGCTCGCGGTCGGCTATGCGCGCGCCGCTTGGCTCACGCCCGAGGGCGAGATCGAGCGACTCGATCCCGTGGAGGCCGCGCGCCGCGCCCGCAAGACCGCGTCCATTCTCTGTCATGGCCGCGCGGTTGCGCGCCGGCTCGGCGTTGACCCATTCGCGGCGCTCGATCTCTTGGAGCTTTACGCCTTCGTGCGGCCGGCGCGCAGCCTGGTGCCGACGCCGAGAGGCCTCGCGGCGGCGCTGAGCCTGCCGGCGCCGCGCTCGCTCGAGGACGACGCGCTGATACTCGTTCAGGCGACCGAGGCGCTGCTCGCCGAGCTCGCGGCGACCGGCGACGGCGAGGCCAAGGCCGTGGCGCAGCAAATGGCGGCTGCCGGCTGGCTCTGGGGTGCGGCGGCGCTGGCGGCGCTCACGCATGTGCAGATCGAGGCGCCCGCCGGGCTTGCCGCTTGGCGGCGGCTTGGCGAATGGTCCGAGCATGCCCCGGAGCCGCCCGCCGGCCATGAGCCCGTCGAGGAAGCCGAAGCGCGCCGGCGGCTGGCGGAGCTTCTGGGTTCTGATGCGGAGCCGCGTCCGCAGCAGGCGGACTATGCCGCGGCGGCGAGCGCCGCGTTCCGTCCGCGCGAGGCGCCCGACGAGCCCATGGCGGTGCTGGCGGAAGCCGGCACCGGCGTCGGCAAGACGCTCGGCTATATCGCGCCCGCGAGCCTCTGGGCCGAGAAGAACGAGGGCGCGGTCTGGGTCTCGACCTTCACGCGCAACCTGCAGCACCAGATCGACACCGAGCTCGACCGGCTCTATCCCGAGCCCACCGAGAAGGCCCGCCGCGTGGTCCTGCGCAAGGGCCGCGAGAACTATCTCTGCCTGCTCAATTTCGAGGAGGCGGTGAGCGCTCTGCCCGCGCGGCCGGCGACCGCGGTCGGCGTCGGGCTGATGGCGCGCTGGATCCAGGCGACGCGCGACGGCAGCCTGGTGGGCGGCGACTTCCCGGGCTGGCTGCCGGATCTGCTGGGCCGCGGCCGGACGCTGGGGCTCGCGGACCGGCGCGGCGAGTGCATCCACTCGGCCTGCCCGCATTATCACAAATGCTTCATCGAGAAGAGCGTGCGCCGGGCCCGACGCGCGCGCCTCGTGGTGGCGAACCATGCGCTGGTCATGATGCAGGCGGCCTGGGGCGGGCTCGACGACAGCAATGTGCCGACGCGCTACGTCTTCGACGAAGGCCACCATGTCTTCGAGGCGGCGGACAATGCGTTCTCGCTGGCGCTCACCGGACGCGAGGCGGTGGAGCTCCGGCGCTGGGTACTGGGCGTCGAGGGCGGCCGGGGCCGCGCCCGCGGTCTCCGGCGCCGACTCGAGGAGCTGATCGCGGGCGATGACGCGGCCGAGCGCGCGCTCACGGAAGCGCAAGCGGCGGCGCGCGCGCTACCCGGCGAGAGCTGGCTGCAGCGGCTGCAGCAGGGCGCGCCCTACGGCGAGACCGAGATCCTGCTGGCCCATGTGCGCCGGCAAGTGCTGGCGCGCGCCGAGGCGGCCGACAACGCCTATTCGCTCGAGACCGAGGCGCGACCGCCGGTGGAGGGTCTGCTCGCAGCGGCGGCGGGACTCGGCGTGGCGCTGCGCCGGCTCGTCGAGCCGCTGGACGCGCTGGCGAAACGGCTCGGCAAACGGCTCGACGATGAGGCGGCCGAGCTCGATGCCCCCGCGCGCACGCGCATCGATGCCGCCCAGCGCAGCCTGCGCCGGCGTACCGACGGCGAGCTCGCGGGTTGGCTCGCGATGCTCAAGGATCTCGGCAGCGAGCCCGCGGCGCCGCTGGTCGATTGGTTCGCCGTCGACCGCATCGACGGCCACGAGATCGACGTCGGCATGCACCGGCACTGGATCGATCCGACCCGACCCTTCGTCGAGACGGTGGCGAAGCCCGCCCAGGGATTCCTGGTGACCTCGGCGACGCTCACCGACGGCACGGGCGATCCCGAGGCCGATTGGGCGGCGGCGGAGATGCTCACGGGTGCCAGGCATCTGCAGCGGCCGGCGTTGCGCGCCCGCGTGCCGTCGCCGTTCGATTACGGCGCGCAGACCCGCGTCTTCGTGGTGACCGACGTCAAGCGCGAGGAGGTCGACCAGGTGGCGGCGGCCTATCGAGAATTGTTCCTCGCGGCGGGCGGTGGCGCGCTCGGGCTCTTCACGGCGATTTCGCGACTGAAAGCCGTCTACGCGCGGATCGCGGCGGCGCTCGAGGCCGCGAACGTGCCGCTCTTGGCGCAGCACGTCGATGCCATGGATACCGCGACCCTGGTCGACATCTTCCGCGCGGAGGAGGATGCCTGCCTGCTCGGCACCGACGCCGTGCGCGACGGCGTCGACGTGCCGGGCCGATCGCTCCGGCTCATCGTCTTCGATCGCGTGCCCTGGCCGCGTCCGGATATTCTCCACAAGGCGCGCCGGCAGGAATTCGGCGGCGCGCGCTACGACGATCGGATCACGCGGCTGAGGCTGCGCCAGGCGTTCGGCCGGCTGGTGCGCCGCGCCGGCGACACCGGCGTCTTCGTGCTCATGGATTCGCGCCTGCCCTCACGGCTCCTGGGCGCGTTTCCCGAAGGGGTCGCGGTCGAGCGGATCGGGCTTAAGGACGCCATCGAGCGGACGCGGAAGTTTCTGAAGCATCCGGTCGCGGCGAGCGGTCATTGACGCCGATCGGGCCCCTGGGCAGCCTGCCCGCAGACGCGGTAGACTCGCGCCGGCGTGCGAGCGTCGGCGGGCGGCTCCGGGTGCGAGCGCGTGACAACACCATGAAAAAGAGGCGGCACATGCTCGATCATCATTCGGCACTGATCTACACAATGGTTCTGGCCTCGGCAGCCGGGAGCGGCGTGACCGACACGGAGCTGCGCACCATCGGCGATATCGTCACGCATCTGCCGATTTTCGCGGACTACGACAACAAGCAGCTGACCAAGACGCTCTCGGCCTGCTCGGACCTGCTGCAGAAGGAGAACGGCCTCGAGCTCGCCCTGAAGGAGATCAAGTCGACGCTGCCGCCCCGCTTGCGCGAGACCGCCTATGCGCTCGCCTGCGATGTGGTGGCGAGCGACGGCGAGGCCTCACAGGACGAGCTGCGCTTCCTGGAGGTGCTCCGCGACGGTCTGGTCATCGAGCGACTGGCCGCGGTGGCGATCGAGCGTGGCGCCCGGGCGCGCTTCATGACGCTCTGAGCCGCGCATCGCAAAAGAAAAAGGGCCGCGGCGAACCGCGGCCCTTGAAGTGAACCTGCCTAAGCGTTTTCTTCTTAGAAATCCATCCCGCCCATGCCGCCGTGGTCGTGGCCGCCGGGCATCGGGGGCGCCTTCTTCTCCGGACGCTCGGCCACCATCGCCTCGGTGGTGATGAGCAGGCCCGCGACGGAGGACGCGTCTTGCAGGGCGAGGCGCACGACCTTGGTGGGGTCGATGATGCCGGCCTTCAGCATGTTGACGTACTCGCCGCTCTGGGCGTCGAAGCCGTAGGTCGAGTCGGTGCTCTCGAGCAGCTTGCCGACCACGACGGAGCCGTCGGCCCCGGCGTTCTCGATGATCTGGCGCGCGGGCATCTGGATCGCCTTGCGGACGATGTCGATTCCGACCCGCTGGTCGTCGTTCGCGACTTTGAGCTTGGCGAGCGCCTTGGTCGCGTAGAGGAGCGCGGTGCCGCCGCCGCCGACGACGCCTTCTTCGACCGCCGCGCGGGTCGCGTGCATGGCATCGTCAACCCGGTCCTTGCGCTCCTTCACTTCGACCTCGGTGGCACCGCCGACCCGGATCACCGCCACGCCGCCCGCGAGCTTGGCGAGCCGCTCCTGCAGCTTCTCGCGGTCGTAGTCGGAAGTGGTCTCCTCGATCTGCGCCTTGATCTGGGCAATCCGGCCCTCGATGTCCTTTTTCTTGCCGGCGCCGTCGATGATCGTGGTGTTCTCCTTCTCGACCCGCACCCGGCGGGCCTTGCCGAGCATGTCGAGCGTGACATTCTCGAGCTTGATGCCGAGGTCTTCGGAGATCAGCTGGCCGCCCGTGAGCACCGCGATGTCCTCGAGCATCGCCTTGCGGCGATCGCCGAAGCCCGGCGCCTTCACCGCTGCGACCTTGAGACCGCCGCGGAGCTTGTTGACGACCAGCGTCGCGAGCGCCTCGCCCTCGACGTCCTCGGCGATGATCAGCAGCGGCTTGCCCGACTGCACGACCGACTCCAGCAGCGGCAACATCGCCTGCAGGCCCGAGAGCTTCTTCTCGTGCAGGAGGATGTAGGGATCCTCGAGCTCGGCGAGCATCTTCTCGGCGTTGGTGACGAAGTAGGGCGAGATGTAGCCGCGGTCGAACTGCATGCCCTCGACGACGTCGAGCTCGGTCTCCAGGCTCTTCGCCTCCTCGACCGTGATCACGCCCTCGTTGCCGACCTTCTGCATCGCCTTGGCGATCATCTCGCCGATCTCGCGGTCACCGTTCGCCGAGATGGTGCCGACCTGCGCGATCTCCTCGTTGGTGGAGACCTTCTTCGAGCGCTTCTTCACGTCCTCGACCACGGCCTCGACCGCGAGGTCGATGCCGCGCTTCAGGTCCATGGGGTTCATGCCCGCGGCCACCGCCTTGGCGCCCTCGCGCACGATCGCTTGCGCCAGCACGGTCGCCGTGGTGGTGCCGTCGCCCGCTTGGTCGCTGGTCTTGCTCGCGACCTCGCGGACCATCTGCGCGCCCATGTTCTCGAACTTGTCGGCGAGCTCGATCTCCTTGGCGACGGTGACGCCGTCCTTGGTGATGCGCGGCGCCCCGAATGACTTGTCGAGCACGACGTTGCGGCCCTTCGGCCCCAGCGTCACCTTGACGGCGTTCGCGAGAATATCGATGCCGCGCAACATGCGGTCGCGCGCGTCGCCGCTAAAGCGGACTTCTTTTGCAGCCATGATGATGATTCCTCAGTTTTGTTAAGCGGCTTTGCGCTTGGCAGCGCTGCCTTCGATGATCCCGAGAATGTCGGATTCCTTCATGATGATGAGTTCCTCACCATCGATCTTGACCTCGCTGCCCGACCACTTGCCGAACAGGATCCGGTCGCCGGCCTTGACGTCGAGGGGATGCAGCTTGCCGTCCTCCCCGCGGGCCCCCGGCCCGACCGAGATCACTTCGCCCTCCATGGGCTTTTCCTTGGCGGTGTCGGGTATAATAATGCCGCCGGCCGTCTTTTCATCCTGCTCGATGCGGCGGACCAGGACACGGTCCTGCAATGGCCTGAACTTCATATAAAAACTCCTCCTCTTGGTTTGCTTGGGCGCCTCTCCGCGAGAGCAGCCGTTGGCACTCTCACGGATCGAGTGCTAGGGCAAATAAGGGTTTGCGCGATTTCTGTCAAGGACAGGGATGCAAATTTGGCAGCAGTCGCCGGCCTAGGCTGCTAGCGATCTGATCTAATTAGGTTTTTCTTGATAATTTCGTGCGCATGATCAACATGGTTAAGGCCACGGGAGCGCACGAACATCGAGGTCCCCTCCATGTCTGACATGAACCTCTATCGTCAGCTGAACGGCTACCGCCTCACGACGGCGGAGATCCTGTACCACTTGCCCGATCACCCCGCTCTGCTGCAGAGCTTCGTCTGGCAGCAGCTCGATATCGCGCCGGACTATCCGGTGCTGCGGCGGTTCCTGGATTTCTGGACCCACAACATCGAAGGCAAGCTGCATTCGGTGAAAGTGGCGCAGGCGCCCTTGATCTCGCCCGGCCGGATGAGCCACGCGCGGGTCTCGCTGAGCCTGCACTAGCGGCGCGCGGCCAGTGCCGATGCGACGGCTTGGCCCTTGCCAAGCCGTCGTGGGCGCGCGCAGTGTCGCCCGCGTCCCATGACCTCGATCGCGCCCTCATCGCCGTCCTTCGCGACCGCTCGCGCATCCGCCTCGCGCGGCGATCGCGGCATCGCGCTCTGGCTCTTCGGCTGCGCCGCAATGATTTTCCTGATGGTGGTGATCGGCGGCGTCACGCGGCTGACGGAGTCGGGCCTCTCGATCACCGAGTGGCAGCCGATATCGGGGGTCATTCCGCCCTTGAGCGATGGCGATTGGGCGCGGGAGTTCGAGCACTACAAGGCGATCCCGCAATACCAGGCGATCCACTGGGACATGACGCTCGCCGACTTCAAGACGATCTTCTTCTGGGAATATCTGCACCGGCTCTGGGGCCGGCTCATCGGTATCGCCTTCGCCGTGCCGTTCTTGTGGTTCCTCTGGACGCGCCGGCTCTCCCGGGCGCTCGTGCCCAAGCTCGCCATGCTGCTGGTATTGGGCGGGCTCCAGGGCGCGCTCGGCTGGTACATGGTCGAGAGCGGTCTCGCCGAGCGCATCGAGGTGAGCCAGTACCGGCTGGTGGCACACCTCGCCGCTGCCGTGGCGCTCTATCTCGCGATCCTCTGGGTGGCGCTCGACCTTCCGGGACGGCGAGCAGCGAGGAGCGCGGGTGCCTCTCCCGCGAGTTTGCGCCGCGCGCTGACGGCGCTGCTCGGTCTCGCGCTCGCGACTCTCGCGGCCGGCGGGTTCGTGGCAGGGCTGCGCGCGGGCTACGTCTACAATACGTTTCCGCTGATGGGGGGCGCGCTCGTTCCGCCGGACTACGCGAGCGTGAGCCCGTGGTATCTCAATCCCTTCGAGAGCCTGGCTGCCGCGCAATTCGATCATCGGGTGCTGGCGGAGCTGACCTGGCTCTCGGCAATCGGCCTGTGGTTATGGTCGCAGCGGCTGGATTTCGCTCAAGGCCTCCGAGCGAGCTTGCGCGCGCTCGCGGCGGTGGCGACGCTCCAACTCGGCCTTGGCATCGCAACGCTGTTGCTGGTAGTGCCGATTCTTCTCGCGGTCGCGCACCAGGCGGGCGCGCTGCTGCTGGTGACCGCGATCCTGGTCGCGCGGCATGCGGCGCGGCGGCCCAAAATGGACGGGGCAGCACGGGCGGCGCTATAGTCCCGCGCGATCCGGAGGCGACGGCGATGGCCGATTTCCCGACGCATTCATTGGCGGACTGGCAGGCGCTGGCGGCGAAGGAGCTCGGCGGCAAGCCCGCGGAGTCGCTCGTCTGGCAGACGCCCGAGGGTATCGCGATCAAGCCGCTCTATACGGCCTCCGACCTCGAGCGGCTCGAGCACGTCGACGGCCTGCCGGGCTTCGCGCCTTATCTGCGCGGCGTGCGCGCCACCATGTACGCGAACCGGCCCTGGACGATCCGGCAATACGCCGGCTTCTCCACCGCCGAGGAGTCGAACAAGTTCTATCGCGAGAACCTGAAGGCGGGCCAGATGGGCCTCTCGGTCGCCTTCGACCTCGCGACCCATCGCGGCTACGACAGCGATCACCCGCGCGTGGTCGGCGACGTCGGCAAGGCCGGCGTCGCCATCGACAGCGTCGAGGACATGAAGATCCTGTTCGACGGCATTCCGCTCGACAAGATGACGGTGTCGATGACCATGAACGGCGCCGTGCTGCCGGTGCTGGCTGGTTTCATCGTGGCGGCGGAAGAGCAAGGCGTGCCGGCCGAGAAGCTCCAGGGGACGATCCAGAACGACATCCTCAAGGAGTTCATGGTTCGCAACACCTACATCTATCCGCCCGGACCCTCCATGCGGATCGTCGCCGACATCATCGAGTACACGGCGAAACGCATGCCGAAATTCAATTCGATCTCGATCTCCGGCTACCACATGCAGGAAGCGGGGGCGACCTGCGTGCAGGAGCTCGCCTTCACCCTGGCGGACGGCCTCGACTACGCGCGCGCCGCGCTCTCGCGCGGGCTCGCCATCGACGCCTTCGCGCCGCGGCTGTCGTTCTTCTTCTGCATGGGTATGAACTTCTTCATGGAGATCGCGAAGCTGCGCGCGGCGCGGCTCCTGTGGGCGAAGCTCATGAGCGGCTTCCAGCCCAAGAACCCCGCGAGCCTGCAGCTCAGGACACATGTGCAGACCTCGGGCGTCAGCCTCACCGAGCAGGACCCCTACAACAACATCGTCCGCACCACCATCGAGGCGTTGGCGGCGGTGCTGGGCGGCACGCAGTCGCTGCACACGAATTCCTTCGACGAGGCGATGGCGTTGCCGACGCCGTTCTCGGCGCAGATCGCGCGCAACACCCAGCTCATCCTCGCGGAGGAGGCCGGCCTCACGCATGTGGTCGATCCGCTCGGCGGCAGCTACTACGTCGAGAGCCTCACGCATTCGGTCGCCTCCGCCGCCATGGACCTGATCGACGAGGTCGAGAAGCTCGGCGGCATGACCAAGGCGGTGGAGCAGGGCCTGCCGAAGCTCCGCATCGAGGAGGCGGCGGCGCGCCGGCAGGCGCGCCTCGACCGCGGCGAGGAGGTGATCGTCGGCGTCAACAAGTACAAATCCGGCGGCATGCCGCCGGTGACGCTGCTCGACATCGACAACACGAAAGTCCGCGAGCAGCAGATCGCGCGCCTGAAACGGGTCCGGGCGAAGCGCGATCAGGTCCGCCTGCGCCAGAGCCTGGAGGCGCTCACGCAGGCGGCGCGGAGCGGGGAGGGCAATCTGCTCGAGCTCGCGGTGGAGGCCGCGCGCGCGCGCGCCACCGTGGGCGAGATCTCCGACGCGCTCGAGACCGTATTCACGCGCCATCGCGCCACCATCCGGTCGGTCTCCGGCGTCTATGGCGGGCTCTACGCGGGCGACGACGGCTTCGCGCGCATCCAGCGCGAGGTCGAGGGCTTCGCTCGCGCCGAGGGCCGGCGTCCGCGCATGCTGGTGGTGAAGCTCGGCCAGGACGGCCACGACCGCGGCGCCAAGGTGATCGCCACCGCCTTCGCCGATATCGGCTTCGACGTCGACGTCGGCCCGCTGTTCCAGACGCCCGAGGAAGCCGCCCGCCAGGCGGTAGAGAACGACGTGCATGTGATCGGCGTCTCGACACAGGCGGCCGGGCACAAGACCCTGGTGCCGGCGCTTCTGGCGGCACTGCGCCAGGAGGGCGGCGACGACATACTCGTGATCTGCGGCGGCGTGATCCCGCCGCAGGATTACGAGTTCCTGATGCGCGCCGGGGTCTCCGCGGTCTACGGTCCCGGCACCAACATCCCGCTCGCCGCCGGCGAGATCCTGAAGCTCATCGCCAAGCGCCGGATGGCGGCTTGACCGCGCGGGGCTGTCCCGCGCCTTGCCGAGATCGCCCACCCTGTTAACCCGCGGCCATCCACGCTATCTATCCGGCAATGGCCATTCTGTTTTTCATCGTCTTCATCGACCTCTTGGGCTTCGGGATCATCATTCCGCAGCTGCCGTTTTATGGCCTGCATTTCGGCGCGAGCCCGGCGGCGGTGACCTTGCTGATGTCCTGCTACTCGCTGGCGCAGTTTTTCATGTCGCCGGTGCTCGGCCGCCTCAGCGACCGCATCGGCCGGCGGCCGGTCCTGCTGGTGAGCACGGCCTGCTCGTGCCTGGCTTATCTGTGGCTCGGCTTTGCAAGCGCGCTCTGGATGCTGTTCGCGGCTCGGCTGCTGGCCGGCGCAGGCGCCGGCAACATTGCGGCGGCTCAGGCCTACATCACGGATGTCACGAGCCCTGAGAAGCGCGCCAAGGGCATGGGCATGATCGGCGCCGCTTTTGGCTTGGGCTTCACCATCGGTCCCTGGCTGGGCGGCATCGTCGCCGGCGCCAACCCCACCGCCGAGGCGCTCCAGCGGCCGGCCTTCGTCGCCGCCGGTCTTTGCGCGCTCGCTTTCATATTGGTGATCGTCCTTTTGAAGGAGAGTCTGCCGCAAACCGGCGCGCAGGCGCCGCGCGCCAGCCGGTGGGAGCTCGCGCGCAGCAGCTTGCGCCGGCCCACGCTACGGCTGCTCATCCTGCTCTTCTTTGCGATCACCGCGGCGTTTGCGGGTATGGAGACGACCTTCGCGCTCTGGACAAAGGAGGTGTTCGGCTGGGGACCGCAGCAGGTGGGCTGGCTCTTCTTCTTCGTGGGTTGCGTGCTGATCGTGGTGCAGGGTGGCCTGATCGGGCCGCTGTCGCGCCGCCTCGGCGAGGCGCGCCTGGTCCTCATCGGCTCCGCCGCGATCGCGCTCGGTCTCACCACCGTCACTTTGGCGGACCGCCTGCCGATCCTGCTCCTGGCGAGCGCGTTCCTTGCGCTGGGCATGGGCCTGCTCAACCCCTCCATCAGCTCCCTGATCTCGCGCCAGGCGGGCGCGGAGGAGCGCGGCGGGGTCATGGGCGTCGCGCAATCGGGAGCGAGCCTCGCCCGCGTGGTGGGGCCCGCCGTCGCGGGTCCGCTCTTCGAGCTGGTCGGCCGGAACGCACCTTACTACGCGGGCGCCCTGGTGATGCTGGCGGTGCTTGGTTTCGCGCTGCGCCTGCCGCGCGAGCACTCGGCGCCGCCTGGCGCCGAGCCGGAGCGCGCTTCGTGAGCGGCCGCGACATCCGGCGCGGCGCCTCGATGCCGATGGGGCCGAGCGGAGACACTGCGGCGGAGCTGCGCTCGCTCGCCCGGCTGGTCCCTTATCTCTGGCCCAAGGACGCGCCCGACCTGCGGCTTCGCGTGGCCATGGCGCTGGTGTTCCTGGCGCTCGCGAAGCTGATCAATGTCGGGGTTCCCGTCCTCTACAAGCTGGCGGTCGATGCGCTGACGCCGGGCGTGGCGTCGGTGATCGTGGTGCCCGTGATGCTGGTCGTCGCCTATGGCGTCGCGCGCGTGCTGGCGCAGGTGTTCGGCGAGCTGCGCGACGCGGTCTTCGCCAAGGTCGGCCAGCGCGCGGTGCGCCAGATTGCGCTCCGCACCTTCCGTCACCTGCACGCGCTCTCCCTTCGCTTCCACCTGGAGCGGCAGACCGGCGGTCTCTCGCGCGCGATCGAGCGCGGCATCCGGGGCATGGACTTCCTGCTCTCCTACATGCTGTTCAGCGCGATCCCGACCGTGCTGGAGATCGCGCTGGTCGCGGGCATCCTCTGGTACAATTTCGATTGGACCTTCGCGGCGGTGACGCTGCTGACCGTCGTGCTCTATGTCGTCTTCACCTTCGCGATCACCGATTGGCGGGTGCGCTTCCGGCGCGAGATGAACGATCGCGACAGCGAGGCCAACACGAAGGCGATCGACAGCCTGCTCAATTTCGAGACCGTCAAATATTTCGCCAACGAGGCGCACGAAGCGGGCCGCTTCGACGTGGCACTGCAAGGCTATGAAAAGGCGGCGGTGAAGAGCCAGACCACATTGGCGTTTCTCAATGTGGGCCAGGGCATCATCATCGCGACCGGCTTGATTGCGGTCATGCTGCTCGCGGGCTCGGGCGTGGCGGCCGGAAGGCTCACCGTGGGCGCCTTTGTGATGGTGAATGCCTATCTCGTGCAGCTTTACATGCCGCTCAATTTCCTGGGCGTGGTCTACCGCAACATCAAGCAATCGCTGATCGATCTCGAATCGATGTTCCGGCTGCTCGACGTGAACGCAGAGGTGAAGGACCGGCCGGGCGCATCGGCGCTCGAGGTAAGCCGGGGCGAGATCGTGTTCGATCGCGTCTCGTTCCGCTACGACGAGCGCCGGCCGATCCTGGAGGACGTGTCGTTCCGCGTGCCGCCGGGCGGCACGGTCGCGATCGTGGGCTCGAGCGGCGCCGGCAAGTCGACCATCTCGCGCCTGCTGTTCCGGTTCTACGACGTGGATGAGGGCCGGATCCTGATCGATGGGCAAGACGTCCGCGCGGTCACGCAGGACAGCCTGCGCCGCGCCATCGGCGTGGTGCCGCAGGACACCGTGCTGTTCAACGACAGCATCCGCTACAACGTCGCTTATGGCCGGCCCGGCGCCAGTACCGAGGAGATCGAGGAGGCGGCGCGGCTCGCCGATATCCACGACTTCGTGGCGAAGCTGCCGGACGGATACAAGACGCAGGTCGGCGAGCGCGGTCTCAAGCTCTCCGGCGGCGAGAAGCAGCGCGTCGCCATCGCGCGCGTGGTGCTGAAGGCGCCGAGGATCCTGGTGTTCGACGAGGCGACCTCGGCGCTCGATACCAAGACCGAGCGCGAGATCCAAAAGAACCTGGAGGAGGTCTCGCACGGCCGCACCACGCTGATGATCGCTCACCGCCTCTCGACCGTGATCCACGCCGACGAGATCCTGGTGCTGGAGCAGGGGCGGGTGGTCGAGCGGGGCGGCCACGCGGCCTTGCTGGCGAAGGGCGGGCTCTATGCCGCCATGTGGGCGCGCCAGCAGGAAGCCGCGCGCGCCGCCGAGCTGGCGGACGTCGCGGACTAGGCGAAGCAGCTGGAGAGCCGACAAGCGCCAATCGAGCATCAGTGCCCGAGTCGAATAATTCAGGTGAGTAGTACGCGGATTTCCGGATCTGATTTCCGAATCGCGCCTCGGGATCTTTCAACGAGTCGTTTTGTGCGCCGCGGTATTTGTGATCTTTTAAGCGTGTAGTCCCATTTTGCGTCCTGCTTGTACGGGGCTTTGAAGCCGTGCCATCGGCGGGGTGCCGTTGGTGCGGCCAAGTAGGGGCTAGACGGGGCTAACAGCTGCTAAGGACTTCAGCCGACGCACTCGATGCGTCCGGGCTCGTGGGGACGCGTGCGCTTGCACGCTGCGAGACTCGGACGGAAGACGGGGCTATCCGCTGCTAAGGACTTCAGCCGACGCGCTCGACGCGTCCGGGCTCTTGAGGAAACGTGCGCTCGCACGCCCTCGGTACTCGGACGGCCACTGCTTTGCAGTCTCGTAAAAGTCGCGGATTCGACGGCGGGGGCACGCCGGTTTTGTATCCACTTTTGCAGAGTGTATGACGCATGGCCACATCCTTCCCGACTTCGCCGCCCTCTCTGCCGGTCAGCCAGGTCTCGAACAATTGGCTCGCGACCTGGACGGCCGGCACCACGCTCACGGCGGTTCCCGGGTTCAACAACCAGCTCGCGGCCAACACCAGCAGCGTGACGCTGG